>CAZDMX010000176.1:0-5342 GCA_964506085.1 uncultured Thiothrix sp.
AGGTTGAATGGAGTTAATAGGGGAGCCTTGCAAAAGTCGTAATCGGTAGGTTGTGGGTGACGTAGGTGAAGGAGTTTTGTGCTTTCTGGATGCTAACTAAATAATAAAAAATAGGCATAACAATGAATAATAATAAAAAAAATAAAATGATGACCTATACGACCCAACTATTGTTGTTGATTATAGTGTGTTGCAGCGGGTCAGCCTTGGCAGAACAGATGAAACGTCTGGAAGAGAATTGGTATATTGGAGGTAGTGTAGGACTAGGCCTACTTCAACCAGTGACACATGCTGGAACACGGATTATCGATGACAAAGACCTTTCGACAAAGATATATGCAGGGGTAGATATATCAAATCAGTTTGGAGTCGAAGCTTTTTGGTCTAACTTAGGCGAAAGTACAATTGTAAGCACAGCGGATGATACCGGTACGGTAAAGTACTCAATGCTAGGCGTTAATGGTATCTATCATCTTCCAACTTACATAGGACGAGTACATCCCTTTGCTAAACTAGGAGTAGCAAAAATAAATACCAAAACAAAGGGATCAGTCATAGAAAAGAAAGACAATGATTTTTCCATATTTGGTGGTATAGGGGCGGAGTATGATCTCAGCAAAGGTATAAAGATACGAGCAGAATACGAATATTTTACTGAAGATATCAGTCAGATAAGTCTTGGTCTTAATTGGTCGCCCAATGAACGCATGCATTATCTGGATATTAAACGAAAGCGTATTCCGGCGGCTCTACCTATGAATTATTCACATCCTAAACAGCCAGTAAAAATAGTCAAAGCTATTCCCTCTCGCTCTCCCTCTGCCCCTCCTATTCCCTATTCTCGTCCTCACAAGCAGAAAAGAAGTGTCCCAAAAGTGCAGACAATAAGTGCTTCGCTAACGGGCAACTCATTATTTTCATCAGCAAGTGCACGCTTATTACCGAATGGAGTGCAGCGGTTAAATCAGCTTGTTAGTAAAGTTAGAAAGCAAGCTTTTAAGCTCTATCACATTACTATTACTGGATATACAGACAGTATAGGAGCACCTTCTCATAACTTAAATCTATCCACCCGCAGGGCAGAGGCGGTGGCTAACTATATGGTGTCTAAAGGAGTGCCTCGTCATCAAATGTCAGTTCTTGGTATGGGGGAAAGTCGTCCAGTGTCAACCAATGCGACTGCATATGGACGCTCACTAAATCGCCGAGTTGATATAAAAATCAAAGGTGCAGAAACGTATGTGGTTTCTAACTAGTTAGCTTCCTGCGTCGCCCTACCTTCTGCATCCATGCAGTCGTTATCCGTCCTACATCAATATCGTTAAAGTTAATTTTCATTCTGTATGAAAGCACATAATGAGGACGATAATCACACATGAGCGCACTCCCATTCATCAGAAGTGTTAATTAAATAATATATTATGTGTAATAATTGACCAATATAGGTCGTTTAAATGAAGTGTTTATACAGTTTATATATCTATATTTAATAATGTTTAATAAAGATCCTTTGGATCACCAATAATAATAAACACATAGGGGTTTACGATGATTAAAAAAATATTCTACACATTAGCGATTTCAGCTTCCATCGCATCAGTTGCAGCAGTCGCTGCGAATAAGACTAAACAACCCATTAGCATTGCCATGAATGCATTCGTTGTGCAGCATGACCAAGCCGGTAATGAGGTGCTTAAGGTTGCAAAAACTGCTGAACCTGGTCAGAAAATACAGTATCAACTTGTTTATAAAAATTCTGGAAAAAAAGCCTATAAAGCGGGTGCAATCACAGGCCCTATCCCAACTAATACTCACTACCTTGCTAATACTACAAGTACCAAGGTTAGCGCAAAGATGTTGGTCAGTATTGATGGTGGCAAAACATTTGAAGGAGAGCCTGTTACACGCCAACAAAAAATGCCTAATGGAACAATGAAAGCAGTAGTGATTCCTGCATCAAAATATACCCATGTCCGCTGGAAGCCAGTGAATAGTATTAAAGCAGGCGAGAAACAGCTTTATAACTTCCGTGTACAGGTGAATAAGTAAAAAATGAATAAGTAAAATTACCTGAATCTAAAAATTTTGGTTGATTTTATTTCGAATAGGGCTAGTGGATACCTCTATTAATTAGAATTTTCGTTCGAGTCCAACGCAGGAATCGGGCGAAAGGCAATTAATAGAGATGCCCTAATGAAGTTCACCATAAGTGTCACTGATTTCGTGCTTTGAAAGCCCTATACAAATCATATAATTACAATAATAAAGAGAAATAATAATGAAAATAAATAAAAATTTTAAGAAAACGCCATTAGCACAACTAATTGCATTATCACTAGTGGCGGGAGTTGCTGCTGGGAATGCTTTTGCGGCTGCACCACTCGCTGGAACTGAAATTAAAAACCTTGCAACGGTGAGCTATGAGGATGAGAACGGCAATACCTATACAGCACAATCAAATGAAGCTGTTATTACCGTTGCACCTCAGTATCGCGCAACCATTGAGAATGACAGGACGCAGACCGCAGCTCCCGGTACAACGGTCTACTTCCCACATACCATTGTTAATACGGGTAACACACCAGATACTTATGATTTAACGACCGATACGGGCGATAAAGTCTATATCGACACTAATGGTAATGGCGAACCTGATGCAGGTGAGCAAATAGTTACTTCCATCACATTGGCACCAGGTGAAACAGCTAGTCTGGTCGTTTCTCATGCCATTCCGGTGACAGCTCAAAGTGGTGATACAACAACAATCACAATGACGGCCACATCAAATAGCACGGGAGCGATTGTCGATGATATTGGTGATAATGCAGATAGTGCGACAGATCCTAGCGGTGCTGCGGCAGATTCTTCGGCGACCAATACGGATACCGTTACGGTAACAACAGGCCCCGTGCTAGTGCTCAATAAAGAGGCGGTATTTGATGCTGCTAATAACAAGGTAACTTATATCCTAACCGTAAAAAACAACGGAGGTTCTGATGCCGTTGCCGTTAATATTCTTGATGCGCTGCCCAGAGTAGATACTGATAATGATGGAACATTAGATACTCAGTTGGCCTTAATTCCCGGTTCAGTTACAACAAACGGTTTACTTGATGCGGCTGATCTACAAGCAGTGGCAACGACTGAAAGTGATGCCTCGGTAGGCTGGGACGTCGATGGTGATGGTAATATTGATGCAAATATTATTCGAGCCGTAGATGCGGTGATTGCTCCAGGCACAACCGTATCTGTATCGTACTCAGCTAACTATCAGTCAGACTGGGCTGCAGGTGCGAATATTAATAATGTATTTGTTGCTTTTGTTGATCCCGATGGAAATAACAAGCCGGGTGATCCGGCCAATCCAAATGACCCAGACAATCCTACTAACCCACCGACATCAAACACCACCCATAACGAAATCCCACAGAACTATCTTGTTGATGCTGAAGATAATGGGGGTGTCGCAGATCCTGATACCGACCCAAATACCACTAATGACGGTGGTGATGACGATACCTCTCACAATGATGTACAGCTAGTTGATGAAATATCCTCAGGCGATACGGTTATATTCACCCACACCGTTAAGAATGAAGGTAACGGTGATGATGCTTTCAATCTTAACATGACAGATCCGGCAAGTGACGCATTCCCTAGCGGGACCGTATTTACCTTCTGGAATGCAGATGGAACGGTTCAACTAACGGATACCGATGGTGATGGTGTGCCTGATACGGGCGTGCTTGGACAAAATGAAACAACCACTCTTGTTGTGAAGGCTGATTTACCTTCTGGTGTTTCAGATCCAGCTGCCGGTACGCCAGCGAATGGTTACAATGCAGTACTAACAGCGACTTCTTCTGGTAACAACACGGTAGCCGATACGACTAGCCTGAAGTTGGGTAGCATTACTCCTCCAGCGGTAGATTTAGCGGCAACTGTTTCTGCGGGTGATGGCAATCAACCTGATACGGGTCTTAATGATCAGGGTACAGAAAATGCACATAATGAAGGGCCTGTTTTACTTGCACAAGCGGATGTTGGAAGTACTGTTGTATTCCCTATGACCGTTGCTAATGAGTCGGGTAGCCCAGATTCATTCTTGTTATCTGCGGACAAACTGCCTAGCGGTTGGACGGTTTTATTTAAGGATGCTTCAGGTAGCACTATAACCGCTACTCCTTTCATGCCAGCAAACTCCGTATTTGAATATACGGCTGAAGTTACTATTGCAAATGATCCCTCTAGAGCGCTTTCTGACGCGGCTCTAGACGCTACACGTACTAACAATGTAGATGGTAAAGACATTCTTAATGATGGCAACTCAACCATGGACCCTGCTAGCGTAGATGGCGATGAAGATTATGTGATCGACTTTACGGTTACCTCATCAGTTGATGCGGGACGCAAAGATACCGTCAGTCATGCAGTTGACATCAACCCACTGCAAGCGATTGCGATTACTCCCGATGGTCAAAATCAGATTCAGCCAGGTGGTACGGTTGAATATCCACATAAATTAGTGAATGAAGGGAATATTGCCGAGCCGGTAGAGCTAGTAGTGACTAACCCTGATGCAGATTGGAGTTCGTTAACACTCATTGATACCGATGGTGATGGTACACCTGATACGGAGTTGTCTACACTGACTCCAGGAACCATCATTCAGGTTATTGATAAAGATGGCAACTTGTCACCGCTGACGTTAACCGATACGGATAGTGATGGAAATGTTGAATTCCCGTTACAGCCAGGAGAGAGCATTCAAATAATAAACAAGGTGTTCGCACCGGCTGATGCGCCTCAAGGTGAAGTTAATCCGGTTAGCTTAACGGCTACCGATCCTGATGGCACAGTACGCAGTACGGCAACCGATACCAGTAACGTTATTCTAGGTCAGGTTCGTCTAGATAAAACCGTTGCACTGGATGCTGATTGTGATATGAGCGCGGATGGCCCATTTGCTGCCATTCAGACGGCTAAGGTTGAACCCGGTCAGTGTGCAGTTTGGCAGATTCTTGCCAAGAATGAAGGTGATGCTCTGGTTAAAAATGTAATCGTCACAGATAGTGTTCCGGCCTACACCGACTTCATGACAGGTTCATTGAAGTATTGTCTGAATGACGGCTGTGATATCACTTCTGCAGCATCTGTGAAGACTGATGGAGTGGGAGATGATGCCGCTGAAAAGTCAGTAACAACGGATCTCGTTAGCTTCTATCTAGGTAGCGGATCAACGCCCAGCAGCAAAAAAGGCGGAGATTTACTTCCTGGTCAGACGGCTATTGTCCAGTTTACCGTGAAAGTAGACGAGTAAGCAGTAGGTTGTCATGCTTCAA
>CAZDMX010000177.1:0-5337 GCA_964506085.1 uncultured Thiothrix sp.
TCATAAGTTATTTCTATATATCTAAAAATAGATATACTCGCATATACCTAATTATATAGATTATTATTTTCACCTACCCCTTTGATGCTCTTGAGATCCACCAATCAAATATACTTAGCTATGGGCCAGCGCATTACCCTTTCTTGCACATCAATTCAGGTCAGCGTATCTTCAGCCCATGAACAAAAATTCAGATAAAACATTAATAGAAAGAATTCTCACTGCACGTGTCTACGATGTGGCAAAAAATACGCCTCTTGAGTTAGCACCGTCACTTTCACTACGCTTGAATAATCAAGTATTCCTGAAACGAGAAGACCTGCAAAAAGTATTTTCTTTTAAGTTAAGAGGTGCTTTTAATTGCATGTACCTGCTATCCGCTGAAGAAAAAAAGCGCGGTGTAGTAGCTGCCTCTGCCGGAAATCATGCACAAGGTGTTGCATTGGCGGGTACAAAACTAGGCATTAAAACGACTATTATTATGCCTAAAACCACTCCGGCTATTAAAGTGGAAGCCGTAAAAGCATTTGGAGGTAATGCGGTACTACGTGGTGACTCTTATGATGAAGCTTACGAATATGCGATGAAGTTAGTCGAGTCAGAAAACCTGACTTTTGTTCATCCTTTTGACAATCTGGATGTTATTGCCGGGCAAGGCACTATTGGCATGGAATTATTACGCCAACATCCCGACCCTATAGATGCTGTGTTTATCCCTGTTGGCGGTGGCGGACTTATTGCTGGATTGGCCAGTTATCTTAAGTATCTCAGCCCTGAAACTCGTATTATTGGTGTTGAGCATGAAGAAGCGCCCAGTATGTATGAAGCGCTAAAGCAGGGAAAACGCGTTACTTTAGATCAAGTAGGTGTCTTTGCCGATGGCGCCGCTGTAAAACTAGTCGGTGAAAATACGTTCAATATCGCTCAACAAGTTGTTGATGAGATGTTGCTAGTTTCCACCGATGAAACTTGTGCAGCGATTAAAGATGTTTTTGAAGACACCCGTACCATGCTTGAACCTGCGGGTGCATTAGCCACAGCCGGATTAAAGAAATACATCGCCAAAAATAAACTTATCAACAAACAATTAATAGCCATTACCAGTGGTGCTAATATTAATTTTGACCGCTTGCGACATGTAACAGAACGCTCAGAATTAGGCGAAAACCGAGAAGTCTTGTTAGCGGTCACCATTCCTGAAAAACCTGGCAGCTTTAAAGACTTCTGTAAAACGATTGGCAACCGCCCCATCACTGAATTCAATTATCGCTACTCGGATAGCACATCAGCGCAGGTCTTTGCGGGGGTAAAGCTCACAGAGGGTATAGAAGAAAAACAGCAACTTATCCAGTCACTTGAAGCCGCACAATATCCGGTGCTGGATTTGAGCGACAATGAACTCTCTAAAGTTCACCTGCGTTTTATGGTGGGTGGCCACGGACAAGACGCCAAAGATGAAGTGCTATATCGGTTTATTTTCCCTGAAAGACCAGGCGCATTACTGCATTTTCTGACCAATTTAGGAACTGACTGGAATATCAGCTTGTTTCATTACAGAAATCACGGTTCGGACTTTGGCAGAGTACTGGTAGGCATACAAGTTCCACCTAAAGACAGAAAGAACTTTTGTAAATTTCTTGATCAACTAGGGTATGAATGGAAGGATGAAACTGATAACCCTGCGTATCAGCTATTTCTAGTTTGAAACTATCGGGTACAAGCCCATGTAGAGACGTTGCATGCAACGTCTCTACAATATAGCTCCGTAGATTTATACTTTAAATTCCATTTACCGTTTTAACAATAGCATTATTCACATGCTCATTCTGTCTGTAACGGCGTTTCATTTGATTAAGAACACGTTGAGCATCTGCTTGTGTTCCATAAGGTCCAATCTGCACACGATAGACAGAGTTCAAAGGACTCACATAAGCTTTATAGCCTTCTCCAACAAACTCATTTTTAATAGATTCTGCCGTTGTGGCACTACTACTTGCAATCAATTGCACAACAAACCCTTCACCGACTGTAGAGCCACCGCCGGTGTCTCCACCAGAAGAACCATCACCCGTGCTTCCGCCTCCAGTATCACCTGAACCACTTCCAGCATCACCACCGCCAGTTTCGTCGTTTACAGGGGTAGTCGTACATGAAGCCAATCCGAAAACAGCTACCAGCGCTAGTACTTGTATTAATTTTTTTGTTATTCCCTTCATTGTGATTCTCCTTAAATTAGTGCAAATAAAAAATGTGCATTCCAAAATAGAATACAGCATAAAGATAGTTCTATTCTGTCATTATTTCAACCGTTTCAAGTCATTCTTTATATTAAAAATCGTTTCTTCAAACATAGACTTCTCTGTATCGTTCAATGGCAACTCAATCACCCTGTCCATCCCCTCTTCACTCAGCACACAGGGCACTCCCATGGCCAAGCCTCTTTGCCCATATTCACCCTCAAGTATAGCCACTACGGGTAGAACTTGCCGACGATCTAACACTATCGCTTCGACCATTTCCGTAATGGCAGCAGCCGGTGCATCATAAGCACTGCTATTTTTTCTTAGCGATAGTATCTCAGCACCCCCATTACGCGAACGTTCAACAATACGATCAATCGCTTCTTGATCCAGAAAGTGTTCGATGGGAATACCTGATATGGTAGTAAAGCGCGTCATTGGAACCATTGCATCACCATGACCACCCAATACCATCGCATTAATATTTTTCACCGAAAAAGTCGTCTCTAAAGCCACAAATGCAGCCATCCGAGAAGAATCCAGCACACCCGCCTGCCCCATGACCCGCGAACGATGCCAACCTGTTTTTTTCCACGCGTAATACGTTAAAGAATCGACCGGATTCGATACCACAATCACGATACTATCAGGTGCATATTCGATCACATCATCCATGATGGTATCAATAATCGCTAAATTAGTATCCACAACATCCGAACGCGACATCCCGGGTTTTCGTGGAATTCCCGCAGTGATAATAACCAGCCCTGAATCCGCCATAATTTCAGGTCTATCACTACCAATAACCCGCGTGTCATATCCAAATAAAGGGGCTGCTTCTTGAACATCCAAAGCCGCGCCAGCTGCTGCACCGTCTCTCACATCCAGCAAAGCTAGTACCTTACATAAACTACGTTGCGCCAAAAATTGCGCTGTGGATTCACCTACACGACCTGCACCGATTATCGTGATTTTATCCATCTGGATACTCCCTATTACTTCCCATATACGATGAGTATAGGCAAAAAGACACAAAGGAGTAGGAATTGAATTCCATGTAGAAGAATAAATATCCAGAAGCAAGCCTCTCGACTTTCTCGCACCTCAAAACGGGGTATTAATCAAAGCTATTATGCTCTTGGAAGTGAGCCTTCAGAGTTTGAGCGCAGCACAGCGACAGGCGCGCCTGAAAAGCTCACTTCCCTATCTCTAATTTATTGGGTATCAAACCGCTTTACTCAGGTGTTGCACGCACACGATAAAGAGTAGTTTTCAACTCACTAATCTCATCAAGCAATTCCAGCACTAACGCAATCCCCGCCAGATTCACACCGAGATCACGTTTTATGCGCAAGGCTTTATCCGCCCGTATCAGAGAACTACTCTGAAATCGCCATTCACTGATTGTTTGTTGTTGATAAGGAGAACAAGGTGAAATAATGCCTTGTTCTATCAGCTTTATCATCGTCTCCGCTGGAAGTTGACAGCTTTTACAGAGCTCTGCCATGCTCAGATTTTCTGTTTCTTCCAGAATATGTCCGGATAAGACTTTAATTGATTGTGTATTCATATTCGTATCCTGTCAGTAGTGTCTCGGACAAATCCTAGAATAAAAAACTACGTGGATTATAATCCAGCTCTTTTTGCATCTGTTCATAAAGCGCCTTTGCTTTAGGATCAGTTGATGGTGGAACCGAGACCTGTAAAACCACATAAAAGTTACCTGCATCTTTACTCTCTTTACCAGGTAGTCCACGACCTTTTAGGCGCAGCTTTCTACCTTGTTGTGAGTTTTCAGGAATGCTCATACCAACTTTCCCGGTAGGCGTTGGCACTTCAATTTTTGCACCCAGCGCAAGTTCCCACGGGGTAACAGGCAGGTTTAAGTAAATATCTTTGCCTTCAACCCTGTAAAGCTTATGCTCATTAAAAGCTACTTCCAAAAGCAAATCACCCGCAGGTGCGCCGCCCATACCAGGGCTTCCTTGCTTAGCAAGACGTATACTTTGTCCTTCTTTAATGCCTTTGGGTATTTTGACATTCAGTGTCTTCTGTTTGTTAACCACTTGTCCTTGTGAACCAACCTCTGGCATTTGCAGAGTGAAAGATCGTGTGGCTCCGTTTAGCGAATCCTCCAAATCAATCATGACACGAGCGCGTATGTTTTCACCTTTCGTTTTGAAGCCTTGTGGCTGATGAGTGCCGTGAGCACCACCAAATAAGTCTTCAAAAAAACTACTGTAATCTGCCGCGCTACCCTGAGTATAACTGCCGTCACCAAATTCAAAATCATTCTGCCAATCCGATGGCGGCTTAAAACCGTCTTGCCCCGCTTTCCAGTCTTTACCAAGCTGGTTATAAGCTTCGCGCTTCTCAGGATCTTTAAGCACTTCATAGGCTTCGCCCAGCTCTTTAAACTTCTCCTCAGCATCACTGGCTTTGCTCACATCAGGATGATATTTACGCGCAAGCTTTCGATAAGCGCGTTTGATGTCGCTTTGAGAAGCCTCACGTTCCAGCTCTAAAATTTGGTAATAGTCTTTATATTCCATACTTGCGTACTCTTGGTTATATTTAGATAGTTACTTTTCTAAAAAACATAAAACTCTCTCCACCTAGCAGGGGAGAGGGAACTGCCTCTGAATAGTACTTGTAACTAGATAGCTTTTAGATGGTTATTTTAAAATACCGTTAGTGTTTTATCCCATCACTAGCAACGCTAGATAAGGAACGAGATTGAAGACTAGAAAGAGAATCTTGAATAGCCCTATAAGAGCATAAAAAATGGCACTGAAGGTTTCTCTGGGAATAGGGAACCATTTGTTCTGTAAGCGATAGATTAAATCTGGTGCGAACATAAAAGATATTGTCCATAACGCCAGTATTCCTCCATTTATGATGCTGCACCACATGAAAAATGTTGTGAGTGTTTGGATGTCCATAATTGTTCCTCTATTTACTTACCCTTTCCTATTTTACCCCATAACTCTGATCCTTATGCAGCCTCAGAGATTGACCTGACTTACAGCGATAGCAAAACTGCTTAGTCGCCATATTGATCCAAAGCCTTTCTCAATCTACTTTGAATCAATTCTTT
>CAZDMX010000178.1:0-5324 GCA_964506085.1 uncultured Thiothrix sp.
GATACCTAGTTAACCCAGAGCGTGAAGAACAGCGTTTAACAGAAGCTTATGAAGCTGGCTATGAAGATGGCAAAGAACATAAACTAGATGGTTATAGTGACTGGGTTAAATAAATCAGCTCTTTATAATATCTAAAAAGCGGACTTAAAGTCCGCTTTTTTTATGAGTGTTGTTTTTTAGTTTTATAAGTAACTAAATAATACTAGGATGCTTCTAAGCTATCAATTGATTCTTCTAGAGGAGTGGTATCATCTTCATCGTTAACCGCGAAAGACTGCCCTTCTTGCCTTAACATTCTACCATTAACTTCAGCCCCTACTTCCATTTCTAACAGGTTGTAATGAACATCCCCTGTTATTTTAGCATGGGGATATAGATCAATCTTTTCACTAGCGAAAACATTCCCATTAATTGTGCCATTAACAATCATGCTGGGGACACGCACTTCACCCTCTATTTTCCCTGCATCATCAAGTATTAACACAGAGTCATCACTCTCAGCGAAAAGATTCCCCTGTATTATTCCATCTATTTTTAGCACTCCGGTAAAATGTAGATCACCTTTTAATGTCGTGGTATTTCCAATGAGAGTATTCACCTCATTGCGGTCATTCGATCCAATATTTGAGTTGTTTGCTGCTGTGACGGGTTTTGTCTTATTCTTCTTGAACATATTGCAATCTCCTTTAAGCCTGGTATCTCTGTGTTGGGGTATTGTTGTGGAGTTTAAAACGCATACAATATAGCATGATTCTTGATAAAGAAATATTCAGTTTTTTTGGCTTATCAACGGCTCCCATTGATAGGCTTTTCGTTTGGTCGAATATTTTTTATCTTTAGGAATAATCCACAGTGTTACCTTATCGGGCGAAAACCCTTCAGGAAGGACAATATCACCTTCTAAACTTTGATAATATTTTAAAGAGAACTTTCTTTCTGCCTCGACGCCGTCGGCTGCAAGTTCTCTATGGCTATAACTTTTATTCTTGCCTGCCTCTTTGCCTGTTATTCTAATAACATACTGTCCCTTAAGTATCTTCTTTTCGCCTCTTACTTGAGAGAGAATAACCGTGTAATGATAGCGCCTACCTATACCACTTTCTCTTTTACGTATATCAAAATGCCGAACATGTAGACCCTTATTGAGGTTATCGGCAGATAAAATATCGTCATAAAGCAATTGATTTTTTCTTGCTGTGGTGAGCTCTTCTTCTACTTCTAGCATTTCTCTATTTAATGCTTTATTGGTAGCCTGCTGGATTGAATTCTCGCGGCTTAATGCTATTAGTTCTTTTTTTAGCCCGTTGAATTTCTCTTGAAGCTCGGCAAGCTCAATACTTCCGGCTGATAGCTTTCTTCCTTGGATGTCGTCTGTAAATATCCAGTAGTCATTCTTGTATAAACCGAAAACAACCAAACCTGCAATTAGAAGCGTGGAAAGCAGAGTCATTAAACATCGAGACTTTTCACCAGGAGCCGGTAACTGCATCCCAATATCTTTATTAATATCTAGTTTCATAATTTATTATTTTTATTTTTCTAACTAATTGGTAACTACCAATAACTACTTCAGTCGTACTTAGAAATGCTTAGGGAAGAAAAGCGGGGGACATTAATCCGGTTGTTTCATTTAGCCCAAGCATAATATTCATATTCTGCACTGCTTGACCAGCGGCTCCTTTAACTAGGTTATCAATCACAGAAAGCACTACTACCTGTTCACCATTTCCGGGTCTGTGAGGGGATATTCGACAAACATTAGAGCCTTTGACTGAACGAGTTTCAGGGTGAGATCCTGCTGGCATCACATCGACAAAAGGTTCATTTACATAACGCTGTTCAAATATTTTTTGCAAGTCATGCTCGGTATCTGCCTGAGTATATAGCGTTGCATGAATACCTCTGATCATCGGTAATAAATGCGGAACAAAGGTTAAGTCGGCTGCTTTCCCGGCTATCAATGACAATGTTTGAGCGATTTCTGGCTGATGTCTGTGTCCATCCGTTGCATAAGCCTTAAAGTTGTCTGAGGCTTCACTTAACAATGTACCTACGTTCGCTTGCCGACCCGCTCCACTCGCTCCTGATTTACAATCTGCAATGATGCCCTCTGCAGAAATCACTCCAGCCTCTAGCATAGGCAATAAACCCAGTGTTACAGCAGTGGGATAACAACCAGGATTTGCCACTAAATTGGCTGATGCTATTTGTGTACGGTTTATTTCAGGTAGTCCATAGACAGCAGATTCCACTAACTCTGGTGTTGCGTGTTGCATACCGTACCATTTTTCCCAGACATTCAGGTCTTTGATCCGATAGTCTGCGGCTAAATCAATCACCTTCACACCGTTATCTAGTAAAACCTTGCTATGTTGCATAGCAATACCATTGGGTGTAGCAAAAAAAACTAAATCGCAGTCCGATAGCTTTTCCACATCAGGTTCACTGAAATCCAGATCAATAAACCCCCGCAAATTAGCAAACATAGCATCCACGCGACTACCCGCATTTGCACGTGAAGTTACTATGGTCACCTCAACATCTGTATGTGTTGCCAATATTCTTAGTAGTTCAACACCCGTGTATCCGGTTGCGCCAACGATGCCTATTTTTTTCATTTTGTTTTTCTTTGCCTTGAGTTGAGTTGTTTCGTAAATTTAAAGAGGAAGGTATAATAGCAAGTAATTCGAATTTTGGGAGTAGCAAACATCGTGTACGTCTGGATGAAAGCCTTTCATATTATTTTTATGGTGACATGGTTTGCGGGGTTGTTTTATCTACCCAGGCTCTATGTCTATCACGCCATGCCAGAAAATAAGAATAGTTTTGATTTATTTAAGGTGATGGAACGACGCTTGTTTATTATGATGTCATTAGGTGCTGTGCTTACTACGGTTTTTGGTAGCATCCTGATAGTCATAAATACATCCGTACTGAGTTCAGGCTGGTTTCATGCAAAGCTGCTATTCATTTTATTGTTATTTCTTTATCACTATGCCTGTTTTCGCATCATGCTAACTTTTCGTGAAGAGAAGAATCAGCACAGTCACAAATGGTATCGTTATTTTAATGAAGCGCCAGTTTTGGCGCTAATGGCTATTGTTATTCTGGTTGTTACCAAGTTTTTCTAATACGGGCTGTTCTCACAATAGCTCAAGACCATTTGTTACGATTTTTTAGTTTAGCCTTTTTGAGCACAGGAGCTAACTCTTTTAGTGCTCTTTTATAAACATTTCTTTTAAAATAAACAACTTCTGACGCAGGTTCCCAATAGTCAACCCAACGCCAGCCATCAAACTCAGGCTTATCGGTTGAACGTAAATTAAAACAGGAATCACTGCCCACTAAATGCACCAAAAACCAGCGTTGTTTCTGCCCAATACAAACAGGCGTAGAGTGTGTTCTCACCATATGCTTTGGTAATCGATACCTCAGCCAGTCGGATGTAGAACCAACGATACGAACATCATTCGCTTGTAAGCCTGTTTCTTCATGTAATTCTCGGTACATAGCTTCTTCAGGCGTCTCACCCGGATCTATGCCACCTTGAGGAAACTGCCAAGAGTGTTGCCCTATGCGTTTCCCCCAGAAAACAAGGCCATCGCAGTTACAAACGACGATACCTACATTCGCTCTAAAACCGTCTTTGTCAATCACCAATCACACCTAATAAGAAATTGATATAATTCTTTCATATCCATCATGATTCATCAACTATAGTTCTCGTAAGATCATACACACGCTTGCTATTAAAAATATTCTTTATTTTTTATAGCAAGAACCTATGCAGCTCTACGTAAGAATCTATACAATACGTATACTTTCAAGATACAAACGAATACTGATGACATTAGCAATTTTCGATTTGGACAATACACTCCTAAAAGGAGACAGTGACTATGAATGGGGGCAGTTCTTGGTAGACGAAGGTATTGTTGACAAAGGCCTTTATGAACAAGCCAATGATCACTTTCTTCAGCAATACCAGCAAGGGGGGTTAGATATTTATGAGTTTGCCCGGTTTGCCTTCAAGCCCCTAGCTGAGAACCCTCTCGAAACATTGTTAAAATGGCGGACAACCTTTTTGCAAGAAGTGATTACTCCAATCATATTGCCTAAAGCTAAAGACTTGGTAGACCACCACAGGCAACAACAACATACACTGCTAGTTATTACCGCAACGAATAGTTTTATTACTGCACCTATTGTGAAATCCTTTGGAATACCTCATTTAATTGCTACTGAGCCAAAACAACGGGATGGTCGTTATATTGCAGAAATTGCAGGTATACCCTGCTTTCAGGAAGGAAAAGTTGAGCGCTTGAAAATCTGGCTGAATGATCACAATGAAGATCTAAAAGGGAGTTTTTTTTATAGTGATTCACATAATGACTTACCGTTATTGGAGCTAGTTGATACTCCTATTGCGGTTGATCCTGATGAAAAGCTTAAAAAAATAGCTAAAGAGTTTAACTGGGATATTATTTCATTGAGGAGTTAGTACATTGTCCGATATTACAGAAGACAAATTCTAATGCCTCTTCGTTCATCCAGAACTCGGTACATTCCCGCATAGGGAATATTAATCTGCTGTTGGCTCGCTAAAGGCAGCTTCAATACCGAGCCTATAACGGCACGCATCACTCCGGCATGAGATATCAATAAGATTTTTTTTCCTTTGTAACGATGTATTAGATCAACAAGTGCATCACTTACTCTACCACTAAGCTTTACTAGAGGTTCCGCGCCTCTAGGACGTTTATTAACAGGGTCTGCGTAAAAATCCCAATATTGATCACCAAACTCTTGCTTGATTTGGCTAGGTGTTTTTCCTTCCCATTCTCCGTAATCGGCTTCAACAAGTGTATCTATCACTTCCAGTGGTATCTGCACTTGTTGGCTGAGTTGTTCTGCATAGGCATGGCAACGAATCATCGGTGAAGTTATTATTTGTGTCCAATTCGTCTCACCAATATCCCCTCTTTTTTTGATGCTCTCTTGCATCTGTTGCCAGCCGAGTTCACTAAGAGGATGATCGGTTCCACAGCCACGGTACATCCTGCCACCTTCTGGTTCGCCATGTCTTAGCAAATCTATCGTAGTATTTGGGTAGTTCATCGTTTCGCAAATATAGAAAGCCCCAATCAAAATGATTGAGGCTATGACTGGGCTTGTCGAAATACACGGCTTTTGAAAGCCAAAGCACCTTGGTTTTTGGATGGTTGTAGGGTCGAATTCATTCGACACGTATGCATATTCAAGCAACACTGGTCGAATAAATTCGACCCTACAAGCTGGTCCAGAAAATAAGCTTGTAATAATTA
>CAZDMX010000179.1:0-3027 GCA_964506085.1 uncultured Thiothrix sp.
ACATTGTAGCTTAAAAAGTCGGATATGTTCGTATATTCAAATAATTAAGACCCTTGAAGAATGAGAGTATTTAAACTCATTGACAATCACCACAAACTTACGTATTTTCGGCTCCGCTTCAGGTGCAGTGATCATGTCAACATGATGATCACGTTAAACGGGAAGCTGGTGAGTAAATATCAATTGTTATTACAATTCCAGCACTGCCCCCGCAACGGTAAGTGAGTAAAGCTTGTAGTAAATACCACTGTGTTTTCTAACATGGGAAGGTACAAGTCATATATCTCACAAGTCCGGATACCGGCCTGTAGAGACTCTGCAAATATTCATGGAACAAGATTTTCCTTTTGCCCCAGAATACTTGCACAGCCTCGTAGCATCGTGTTGTTAACAGGAGTGTCATTCTAGTTAACAATGTTTTTTTATGCACTACGCGGCGGGCGTAGTTTCAGGAGTTTTACCATGAATCCATTTTTACGTACCAGAGCCTTCAACGGACAAGTTCTTACTTTCGGCGCAGCATTTCCCTTATTCTTCATTTCTTCTTTAGCAGTTGCTGAAGAACCAGCACCTACTGCACTACCTACTGCACTACCTACTGCACTAGAGCAGATCGTAGTTTCGGCAAGCCGAACCTCTCAAACCGTTGATGATGCACTTGCAGCCACAACGATTATCACTCGTAAAACCATTGAATCATCTCAAGCAACTAGCATTGTTGATGTGCTTAGGAAGTATGCCACAGGTGTAGATTTCACCATTAGTGGCGGCCTTGGCAAAGTCAGTAGCCTGCATCTACGTGGGACAGAATCTGATCATGTACTCGTACTGATTGATGGCATACGTGCAGGCTCTGCAACATTAGGTGGCATGGCTTGGGAATTACTGCCAGCGAGCATGATCGAACGTATCGAAATTGTACGTGGCCCGCGTTCTTCTTTGTACGGGGCAGATGCCATTGGCGGCATTGTGAGCATCACCACAAGAAAAGGCAAAATTGGATCATGGCATGCCTCTGTGTCAACCGGTAGCTTTGATACTCAAAAAGTTACCATCGGTACTTCTCTAGGCAATGAAAAAACACATTTCAGTGTTAATGCTACCTATCTTGATACCGATGGCATTGATGCACGAGTCACTAATAATCCTGATAAAGATGGTCATGATAATAAAGGGTTCAATATGCAATTGCAGCATCAGTTCTCTGACAAGATCGATATCTCTTTCAGTGCCTTGTATGCAAAAGGTGAAAATGAATATGATGACTTCGGCGATGATAATAGATCTTCATACAACCGTTTTTTACAGCAGAATATTGGGTTAAAGATCAATACAGAATTTTCATCTAACTGGGATAGTAGCCTGTCCCTGGGTGAATATCGTGACGAATCAGAGGCATTTGACAGCTTCCCAGGATTTTTTAATACCAAACGTCAACAAATCAACTGGCAGAATGATGTCTCATTAGGTACACATTCGCTACTGACTTTAGGTATAGATCATCAACAAGATAAAGTGGAAAGTACTACTGCATTTACCGAAACCAATCGTGACAACACAGGACTCTTTGCTGAGTATCAGAGCAGTATTGGCGCACAAGATCTACAGCTTGCTCTACGCACTGATGACAATGAAGCCTTCGGCACACATACTACCGGTAGCATAGCAGTAGGCCGGAATCTTGGTACAAAAAGCCGGATAACCGCTTCATACGGAACAGCATTCAAGGCTCCCACGTTTAACGAACTCTATTTTCCAAATTTTGGCAATGCCAACCTGAACCCGGAAAAATCTAAAACGGTTGAAATCGGCCTACGAACTACTATCGGCAACGCTCATTTAAGTGCCAACATCTTCCATACCGATGTCAGCGATCTTATAGCGGCGGCCTTAATTGATCCGGTTACTTTCAGTTTTGAAGCGCAAAATATTGATAAGGCAAATATTAAAGGGTTAGAATTAGAGTACACTCAGTCGATTAACAACTTTAACGTGAATACCAACCTGACATTATTAAACCCTAAGGATGAAAGTACTGGGAATATTTTAGAAAGTCGGGTGAGGCAAACCCTGAAAGTTAATCTTGACCGTGATTTTGGCAAATTCTCTGTAGGCGGCACACTGCTCGCACAAAGTAAACGTGCAAAAGGCACCTTTAGTAACGTAGTTCCTGGCTACGCAACTACCGACCTGCGTACTAGCTATCAATTGAGTAAACACTTACAATTGAAAACTGAGATAAATAACGTTTTTAATAAGCAATATCAAACCAAAGACGGTTTCAATATGCCCGATCGTAATGTTATGTTTACGGTAAGTTATCAGTAATTATTGGTCTTATTCAGGGCAACCCATTTTTAAACTCGGTGGTTGCCCTTCTCAATGATGAAACTGACAGCTATAATCGTAACTTCACCATCAAGTAGCCTACCTTCGGCTTCTGGAGATTTATATGCAAAAACCTATGTCACTCACGCAGAAACAACAATGGATCATTGTCGGTATATTACTACTCGCGATGATACTAACTCGTGCGCATTTCTTTAATCACATTCAGGATGCATCTTGGGCGATTTTCTTTCTATTAGGTTTCTATTTACGCAACGTACTCGGTTTTCCACTATTAATGCTGACAGCCTTTGTTATAGATTTGCTGGTGATTGAATCCAAAGGAGGAGAAAGCTATTGCTATACTGTCGCCTACTCATTTCTGGTTCCTGCTTATGCCTCGTTGTGGTTTGCAGGTCGCTGGTTTGCTAATCACTACAGCGAAAACCTACGTGGTTTGGTTTATTTTATAGCCGCTGCGGTTATTGGAATAACCGCTAGTGACATTATTTCAAGCGGTGGTTTTTACTGGTTCTCCGGTCGCTTTGCTGAAGTGAATTTCACCGTATTTGCGCAACGTATTGCTACTTTCTTACCGATGTTTATGAAAATAACTCTGCTTTATCTTGGTATTGCTGCGGTGATTCATTTAGCCGTTGTTCAAGCAAGCAAATTGACAGGCTCTACACGCACTTCTTA
>CAZDMX010000179.1:3127-5228 GCA_964506085.1 uncultured Thiothrix sp.
TAGACTGGGATAACATCCAAACTGTATTCCTTGATATGGATGGCACCTTACTAGATTTACACTTCGACAATCACTTTTGGCTAGAACATCTACCCGTACATATGGCCAATAAAAACAACATCACAGTAGCACAAGCAAAGATAGAGTTTACCAATATGTGCGCGAGCATCGCTGGCACACTAGATTGGTATTGCATTGATTACTGGGAGAAAAAACTAGACACGGATATTATCCTTTTAAAAAAACAGGTCGCCGAGAAAATCGCTATGCGGGATAATGTAGAAGTTTTCTTGAAATATCTAAAAACAAAACAACATCAAATTGTGCTGCTCACTAATGCCCATCGTAAAACAGTAGAATTAAAGTTTCGGCACACCAAGATACAACCCTATTTTGACAAAATAATCACCGCCCATGAAATCGGTGTTGCCAAAGAAGAAGAAGATTTTTGGGTTGAACTACACAAAGTCGAAAGCTTCGACCCCGAAAAAAGCCTGTTTATAGACGACAATATGGAAGTCCTGCGTGCAGCAGAAAATTATGGCATAGCATATTTGCTATCAATCCGTCAGCCTGATTCTCAACAGCCACCCAAAAATACCAAACACTACACAGCGATTGATTGTTTTAGTCAACTCATGTAGCAACAACCAGTCTCATCAATTACCCAAGTAAAATCCTCGTGTAAATACACAGGTTAATGTCGTAAAGTTAACCTGTGTTAGTTTTATTCCAATTAATCCGAATTATAGTTTAGCCATAGGGGGGACAAGTCGCTTCACCTTGCTATTACCTCTTGCTTTATTGAATAAACCTTTAATCTCGTAATTATTATATGTTAATTCAAGATAACTCTAATACCAAATCCACTAGGAGAGCACAATTATGAACTTACCTTCCCGAGGAACTATTTTTACGTCAGGGCTTGCTGCAAGCTTGACTATAGTTCTATCTCTGACCACCACGGCCTTCGCAGAAGACAAAAAAGAAAAACCCTTGATGATGGGCGCAACCGCCAGCATGTTATCTAACACCTGTGCTGGCTGTCATGGACCCAATGGAGTCAGTGCTGGGCCATCAATGCCTTCACTCGCTGGCCTGTCTTCAACCTACATTGCCGACATGATGGATGGTTTTAAAAGTGGCGATATCCCATCAACTATTATGGATCGTATCGCAAAAGGCTACACCTCAGAAGAATTTGCACTCATGGGAGAGTTCTTCGCCAAACAAACCTTCGTAGCGGCTAAACAAGAGTCTGATGCAGAAAAAGCAAAAAAAGGCGCTGAATTGCAC
Source organism: uncultured Thiothrix sp. (assembly GCA_964506085.1). Lineage (GTDB taxonomy): Bacteria > Pseudomonadota > Gammaproteobacteria > Thiotrichales > Thiotrichaceae > HyVt-477. Next base: position 4,424 of record CAZDMX010000179.1, read on the forward strand.
GAAAAGCACTGCGCATCATGCCACACAGAAAGTGGAACAGTTGCTGATGATGATGCGGGTATCCTTAAAGGTCAGTGGAAAGTCTATCTTGCTGATCAGATGGTAGACTTCCAAAGTGGCGACCGCGAAGCACCTAAAAAGATGGCTCGCGCATTGAAAAAAGTAGAGAAAGAACATGGCCCTGAAGGGATTGAAGCATTAATCGAATATTACGGTAGCAAGTAATCATAGACTTAAGGAGAATACAATGAGTACAAATACAAGTCGTAGAAGCTATATCAAAGGTCTACGCCCGGTTACAGCAACAGGAATTATCGGTGTCGGTGTACCTTCACTAGCATTCGGAGCCTCTAAAAAGGTCGTCATCGTAGGTGGTGGAACAGCAGGTGCAACCGCTGCAAGATACTTAAAAATGGCTGATTCCAGTATAGACGTGACCATTATTGAAGCTAACAAGGATTACTTTACTTGTTATTTAAGCAATGAAGTCATAGGAGGGGCACGCACAATAGACTCCCTCAAACACGGTTATTCCGCCATTGAAAAAGAAGGCATCAAGGTCGTCTTTGACTATGTGACGGGCATTGATGCTAAAGCCAAAAAAGTCACCACCAAGGGCGGAGACAGCTTTGATTATGATCGCTGTATCGTAGCTCCCGGTATTGATTTCAAATGGGATACCATTGAAGGCTATGATGCTGAGGTAGCCAAAAAAATCCCTCATGCGTGGAAAGCGGGAGATCAAACTACTACCTTGCGTAAGCAATTGACGGATATGAAAGATGGCGGCACGGTTATTATAGCC
>CAZDMX010000180.1:0-5207 GCA_964506085.1 uncultured Thiothrix sp.
AACAGAATACTGTGATTATACGACTTCTCCGCGTTAGCGGCTTCGTTCAACAAGATGTTCGAAGGGGCTTTTGACTCAGCAGTTGATTTAAGTACTGTAGTTTCTATGAAGTATTTCATAGAGTCTAGCAAAGATGGATACTTCCCTGATTATGATATAGAGGTAATTTGGAAATAATAAAATAAGCTACAAAAACTTTTTCACACCTCTATATTTCGGAGCTTTCGACGCAGGTTGATTGATATGTTCTTTAATTCCCCAGCTACCATAAGCTTGATAGGTTCTAGGTGAGGAGAAAATAGTAAATAAGCTACCGTTGGTAACTTGATTCCAGCTTTGCAAGAATTCGGTATACATCTTTTCCATTGGCCAGGCGCGGTTTGCTCCTACATAATACTTGGTTGGGATGTCTTTAGTGGAGCGATTACTTGCTGCATAGAGGTGCTGACCACCTTCGTAGGCGATAAGCTTTAAACCGTGTTTGCTGACTTCTGCTTGCTGTTTCTGGATCATTTTTCTGACGTTATTCAAGGAGTACGGGTTGCTGTCGTCTTTGAGTAGTTTAAAGACGCTGGGCACACTCATAACCCCGGCTTGTACTTTTTGGTGAACAAAGAAGTAGGGTGCAATGGCGACCGCATCAAAGTTTTTGGGGGTGTTGTTGTACTCCATGAGCATTTTAGTCAACTTAGGGTTAGCACTCCAGCCACCCACGACTCTAACCAGACGGTTTGAGTTGCCGTAGACTTGTTTCCAGATGCGCATGATTTGTGCGGCACGGGTCACATAGTACTTGTGCCCTGCATTGTGGTCATTGCCTAAGCCTTGCTGGATGCCTTTGGTTCGCACGTATCTTGTAGCGGTAAAGATCGGGTTCCAAGCTTCGTTGGTGTATTCGACATACACTTTTAGGTTGGGTCTTAGGTTCTGTTTTACGTATTGGGCATAGCGCCGAACCAGATCATCGTTGGCACGTTCCGGTATGTTAAACCAGGCGTTGCGATTGAGTTTATTGGCAAGTGCAACCATGACTTGTAATGGTGCTCCCCGACGACCTTCTCTACCTGCCCAGGTTGCTTCTTGCATATGTGGCATTTGATTCCATGAGGTTAAAGGGTTGCGCGTAATGCCAGCCATATTCATAAAACGAATAGTATCGAAGTCTTTCATAAACCTCAGATAATCGGGGTTGAACAAAATTTGTTGGTGATGCTTTTCAAACGCTTGATAGTTACCTCTGCATTGGCTGGCATTTTCTACTCTATTAAAAGGATTGTTAGCGCAAATACCGCCTGGAAGGAGTACACGGATATTCTTGATGTAATTCTGTGGATTGCTTTGTTTAATGATAAGCGTGACTTTAAAGAAATTATCGTGACCTGCTGCAATGTGGATAATATCTTTGCCCGGTTGGCTTGAGATGACTTTGGCATCGTCGGTGTATGCTATTTTTCCTTGGCCATCATAAAGCACCGTATAGTTACCATTGGGCAAGGTGTTCGCAGGTAGCCAATGCAGTAGATTGGTTCCTGCTTGGCCACCATTTAGGTTTTTTGGCCAACCATTGTGGTCATAGCTGATATTGCCGCGAGTGAGCTTTGCGTTGGCTTCATCAAAGGGCAGTGACATCCTGAACAGGTTAACAAAAGGTACGCTGGAGTCTATTTGTAATACTTCATTGGTGTTCATGCCGATGGGAAATTTAGCGGCTTGTGCTAGGTTGGAACTGGTCAGTAGCAGTGCTAGAAATATAAAAAATATGCGTAATGTCATGGTCAATCCTTTGTTTGTTTTCTTGATTGCTAACTGCTGATTGATGATCAGCATCGTCTGGTGGGATCCTCCCACCCTACAGATTTCGAACAGCTTTATTATACTGTAGCTTATTGATTGTACAGTTTATGTTTAGTTCAGCAAGTTTGTTATTTCGGGTAAAAAAAACTCACTGATCAAAATAGGTTTGGCAGCTCCATAGAATAGGGAGCGTCTTCCAAAAATATTCTCAGGAGTAGAAGAAACATTATCTATTGCGTGTTGGAATAGGGGATGGTCAGCAGTAAGCTGGCTCCATTCTATGGGGCTTCTGCTGAGTTGAGGATCGGAGAATATTTTTTCCCCCAAGGGTCTCTCTCCCATTGAGTCCAGATCACTAAAACGATCACTAATGGCTTTTAACGGGATCAGACTACGTGCATAAACGACAGGAGTGGTGTTGCAATAGAGTTGTACTTCACGGTCGATTAACTGATCGCCTTTACTTAGTTCGAGCAAGGTGGCTTCATGAGGTTTTGCTGTTCTTTGGGTTTGCTTGATGAGATGTACCGAAAAAGCATTGCAAGCGCTACGTAGTTTTTGGGTGAGTGAACCTGTGTCGATTAGCCAGCTACGCAGTTCCTTTGGGATTTTTTTGCGGTTTTCATCGGTGAGTGGTTTCCATTCGCTATGACTCACTGTTCGTCTGCTCTGCTGTTTGTTGGGGTTCTTTCTCCGCTAAAGGCTTATTCTCCGCTGAAGGCTCATTATCCGCTAAAGGCTCTTCTACTAATAGCTCTGTCCCTGATTCTGGATGTCTTTCAAAGTCTAATTGTGGATAGAGTTTGTCGATATCCTGAATATCTGCCAGTGGTGGCATGTCATTAAGCGTATTTAAGTTGAAGTAATCCAAGAATTGTCGAGTTGTGCCCAGCATGGCAGGGCGACCGGGGACTTCTTTATGTCCCACTATTCTGATCCATTCCCGTTCTTTCAGGGTCTTTACGATATTGGAACTGACCGCAACACCACGAATGTCTTCGATTTCTGCGCGGGTTATTGGTTGTCTGTAAACAATGAGCGCCAGAGTTTCTAATAAGGCGCGTGAGTAGTTCTTTGGTTTTTCATCCCAGTGACGAGAGACCCATTTTTTATAGGCTTCACGAGTGGTATAGCGATAACCTGATGCGGTTTTCTTGAGTTCAAATCCACGCTGGCTAGTTTCTTCATCCAGACTATTAAGTGCTGCTTTTATATCATTACGATTGACTACATCTTCGGGTTGAAAATAGAGTGCTAGTTTGTCTAGAGGTAATGGAGCATCCGCAGTGAGTAATATGGCATCCAGTGTTTTTTTAAGTTGTTCGGCTTCCATCTGTTTCCTACTCTGTAGAGTTTTGCGCGGCTTGTAGATAAATCGGGGCGTAGGGTTCGGACTGTACTATATCAGCTAACTTTTCTTTTAATAATTCCAGAATAGCTACCAGCGTTACCACCACACCCATACGGCCTTCTTCAGGCGTGAACAAGCTGCTAAATTCGGTGAAAGAGTCAGTCGTTAGTGCCGCAAGAACGTTACTCATGCGTTCACGTACAGAGAGTGATTCCCGTTGAATCTCATGACTGATGCTCATATCAGCTCGCTTTAGTATATCCTTGAAAGCTAGTAGGATTTCATGCAACTCAATATCCGGCAGAGGTATGTCTTTTTCCTCACGTGTCGCCTCTACATTACTCGTCCAGTGATCACGTTTTTCGCGCGGCATTTCATCAATATTTTCTGCGGCTTGTTTGAAGCGCTCATATTCTTGTAGCCTTCGTACGAGTTCTGCACGAGGATCATCTTCGTCGTCAAGCTCTTCGTGTCGAGGCAGCAGCATGCGTGATTTTATTTCTGCCAGTAATGCTGCCATAAGCAGATATTCTGCGGCTAGATCAAGTTTGATAGTACGCATTATTTCGACATATTCCATATATTGCCGAGTTACCTCGGCAATGGAAATATCCAGTATTTCAAGGTTCTGGCGCTTAATCAGATAGAGTAAAAGATCAAGTGGGCCTTCGAAAGTATCGAGAAAGACTTCTAATGCCTGAGGTGGAATATACAAGTCTTCAGGCGGATTAGTGAGTGGCTCACCTTCAACAATAGCGAAAGGCAGTTCACCTTGTGAATGCATGCTTGCAGGGGTAGCCGCTGGAGTAGTGTTAGTTGGCATGGGTTGATTTCTGGGCTAGATAATGAGCCCAATAGTATCCTTTACCTTGGTAAGTTGTGCCTGAGCACGTTCCGATGCTTTTTCAGCACCTTGCTTCAAAATGTCTTGCATCGCTGATTGATCGCTACGAATTTCATGGTAGCGTTGCTGGATCGGCTCTACCAGAGCAACAATAGCCTCGCCAGTGTCCACTTTTAGTTTGCCGTAACCTTCCACGTTTTCATAATCCGTAAGTACTTCTTCAATCGTTCTATCGGTTACGCCGCCCATAAGTTCCAGCAGGTTACTGACACCCGGTTTGTTTTCACGGTCATAACGAATTTCAGTTTCTGAATCGGTGACGGCACTTTTCAGCTTTTTAATGATTTTCTTAGGGTCATCCAATAACGAAACATAGTTTTTCTCAAGACTATCGGATTTCGACATTTTGGCTGTTGGGTCTTGCAAGCTCATAATCCGTGCACCTTGTTTGGGTATAAAAGGCTCTGGAACAGTAAATACGTCGGTGTTGTATTGATTGTTGAAGCGGGCAGCAATGTCTCTTGCTAATTCTAAATGTTGTTTTTGATCTTGTCCTACCGGCACTTTGTCGGTGCCATAGAGTAAAATGTCTGCGGCCATTAATACCGGATAATCAAACAGTCCAACATTGATATTTTTGCCTTGCTTGCCAGACTTGTCTTTAAACTGTGTCATTCGGTTTAGTTCGCCCATATAGGCATAGCAGTTTAAAATCCAGCCGAGTTCTGCATGTTCATGCACATGCGATTGAACAAAAACCGTACTCTTGTTTGGATCAATACCACAGGCGAGATAAAGCGCAATAAAATCATAGCAGCGTTCACGTAAATCTTTCGGGTCTTGCCTAACAGTAATCGCGTGCAAATCCACTAATGAAAAGAGCGTGTCGTGATCATTTTGCATACTCACCCAGTTGCGCATAGCACCAATATAATTGCCAATAGTCATGTGCCCTGAAGGCTGAATGCCACTAAGTACGATGGGTTTCATAGGTTATTAATTCCATTTGATATTATATAAATAGATTATGTTATGGCGTTAAATATTGCCCCAATGACAGGTAGAGTGTTCACCCAATGAAGTGAAGTTGCATTGAGCACCATTTTACAAGTAATCATAAGCTTATTTATTATTCATAGCGGTAAACTGAGGCTTCTAGGAGGTTGTCCGAGAACATGAGCCGTAGCGAGGGAAAGCTGATTTGAGCTAGATTTTTCA
>CAZDMX010000181.1:0-5204 GCA_964506085.1 uncultured Thiothrix sp.
GCGCCCAACTTCTTCACTTTCGTAGAGACCTTGAAAATTTTCTACCAGATTTTGGCAGTTTGAAATTGTAAAAATTTGACAAAAAAAGTGAATAGCAGGATAGAGTAAAATTTGATATAATAAAGTAAGGTTTGCATGTTTAAATCCGGGATATGACATAAATATTATTTTAGTTCTTAGAAATAGTTTTGAGTGGAATAGGAAGTAAAATTAATGAAATATTATTTTATCGTATCGGAATTTTAATAAATTGAAATTTCGATAGCCCTTTATTCTGGCCAATAGAGACATGGCAGTGATAGAGCATCTCTATTCTTAACAGATTTACTAGAGATGCTCTTCTTGCTGATTTTAGCTAGAAAATGAAGCCATAGCCGCATTAACCGCTTTGCCGGAATTAATATCTACGCCCATATCGGTTAATATCGCGTCCAGCGCTCCCAAACAGAGGAGTACATTTTTCTGATTGCTGGCAAAGCCCATTAGACCTATACGCCAGATTTTCCCAGCCATAGGGCCAAGACCTGCACCGATTTCCAGGTTATAGCGATTGAGTAGCTCAGTACGAACTTTTGCTTCATCAGTACCGTCGGGGAACTGTATTGCATTCAGTTGTGGCAGACGATCTGCTTCATCAACAAAGAATGAAAGTCCCATAGCTTCAATACCAGCCTTCAATCCTTGATGGTTTTTAGCGTGTCTTGCCCATGAGTTTTCCAGCCCTTCTTCTTGCAGAATAACCAGTGATTCGTGCAGACCGTAAAGCGCATTGATAGGAGCGGTATGGTGATATGAGCGCTGTCCACCGCTGCCCCAATAATCCATCACAAGGTTTAAATCAAGGAACCAGCTTTGTACTTTAGTTTTGCGGTTTTGAATGACGGCTACAGCACGATCACTAAAACTTACGGGTGAAATACCCGGTGTGCAAGATAAACATTTCTGTGTGCCAGAGTAGATGGCATCAATCTCCCATTCATCGACCATAAGGGGTGAACCAGCAACAGAAGTCACCGCGTCAACAATAGCAAGACAGTCATATTTATGAGCCAAAGATACTAGTGTTTGTGCATCAGATATAGCACCAGTAGAAGTTTCTGCATGAACAAAAGCAACAATCTTCGCATCCGGATTGTCAGCTAGCGCAACTTCGACCTTATCGGGATCAACGGGCTTGCCCCAGTCGTCTTGAACCATGATGGCTTCACCGCCACAACGCTCAACATTTTCTTTCATACGGCCACCGAAGACACCGTTTTGGCAAACAATAACTTTATCTCCTGGCTCGACCAGGTTGGCAAAACAGGTTTCCATGCCCGCAGAACCGGGTGCAGAGACAGGCATAGTCAATTTGTTTTCTGTTTGAAAAGCGTATTTTAATAATTCTTTGGTTTCATCCATCATTCCAACAAATGCAGGGTCAAGATGTCCAATAGTTGGGCGACCCATCGCTTCAAGTACGCGTGGGTTGACATCGGATGGTCCCGGCCCCATGAGAGTGCGAACGGGTGGATGAAATGATGAAATGGTCATGGCGTTTCCTGTCTGTTGTAATTATAAAAGCGCGAATAATAGCCTCATATCGTGTTTGATCCAAGAAACCTGTTGGCGCGTAGCTGTATTAATAAAAATTGCCTACTATAATCCTAAAAAACGCAGTTGAAACTACTGTGAATGCCTATAGCACTGAATCTAAAGGTTTTCTGGAAAATGTTGACTTCACCGTAGAGTGACTACGAATAAAGCCAACATTTTCCAGAAATCCCTTTATTTTCAGCATTCTAGTCATTCTCGCTACATTTCAACTGCGTTTTTTAGGATAATATTTGTTACACTTTATTTTTTATCATAATTGGAACGATAGCTTAAATGGCCTCTCCGCTAATACAACATGTCTTCATCCCGGGCTTATTCGAACCGCTGGATACTTGGAATAAAGATTTTGAATTTACCCCGTCAGCTCCTTTATTAGTCAAACGACTGTCCAGATTTAAAAAGCGTAAACATGCTTACCCAGGTTTACTTGCTTCGATTTACGCTATGTTGGGTGGCTGTGCCAGCGCCACGATTAACTCACATGCAGATGCTTGCTATCAATTTGATTTCGACAAAGCGGTTACTTCTATGGATGTGCTATGTGCGGCTCCGATAGAGCTAGAAGCAGGAATGAGTGATATCGTTATAGGTCAGCATGCTATTGATGATCTGAGTGTCGAGGAACAACAACAGCTAGTAACATTGTTGAATCAACATTTTTCTCAAGATGGCTGGGAGTTTGTTGTTTCCAATAAAGGTAGCAATAAAAATAGACAGCCTCGTTGGTTTTTGCTTTTACCCAAGAACACCAAACCCACTAGGACTATCCCTATTCAGGACGCTTTAGGTGCTAGTTTACGCACACTAGTTGAAGGTGTTGAAGACGTGCAATGGAGTAGACAACTGAATGAATTGCAAATGTTGTTATATGGATCATCAACTAATCAGCAAAGAGAGAACAATAGACAACGAACCGTCAGTAGTTTTTGGTTATGGGATGTTATTATTGATCAAAAAAATTCATCGACTACAAGCCCAGTAAGCTCGGTAAACTTTGTTGCTGGAGGTGGTTACGAAGGGCAAGTGATAGCGAAAGCATATGGTTTAGATTGGTCTGAGGCTGTTAGTGCTTCAAATAGTACGTTAAACAGTCCTCAACAGTCTGGAATCTATATGTATGATGAATTATTAGAACCTGCGGCTAGAAATGACTTAGATGAATGGCAGGAAAGGCTAAGCGAGTTGGAAAGATTTTTAGTTCCGCTACTTGATAATGACTCGATGAATACAATTATCTATAGTTGTGATGGATTTTACTGGAGTTCAGAGGATAATAAGGTTAATAGTTTTCTGAGTTTCTTAAGAAGACGTAAAAAGACATTGTTAGATTTTGTCTGAAAGAATATTTTCTGGAGAGTGAAATGAAGTATGAAATAGAAGTTGAAAATATACGCTGCGGTGGTTGCGCGAATAGCATCTCTAAAAAGTTATTAGAGGTTGAGGCCATTCAATCGGTGGATGTGCAGATCGAAGAGCAGATAGTTGTTATAGAAAGCGAAGATGAATCTGCCAAGCAACCCGCTATTGATATCCTGTTAAGACTTGGCTATCCGGAAAAAGGTAGCGTAGAAGGTATTGCAGCACTAAAAGGAAAGGCCAAGTCAGTGGTGAGTTGTGCGGTTGGCAAAATGAGTTAAGGACAACAAGCTGATAGTAGGGTGGGGGGAAACCCACCATTGGAAATACCACCGTGGTCTATTTTTGTGGGTTCTATCCTCTACCTACCTACACATCTACTCTAAAAACTCACCACTTTGGTGTCTCCACATAGCTTCATATTTACCTTTTAGGTCAAGTAATTCTTGATGAGTTCCCTGCTCAATAATTTTACCCGCTTCCAGCACGATAATTCGATCCATGCGCAAAATGGTCGATAATCGATGGGCAATCACAATGGCAGTCTTATCCTCAATCAATTCAAAGATGGCTGTTTGAATGTGTTTTTCTGTGATGGAGTCCAACGCACTGGTTGCCTCATCTAGTATTACAATCGGTGCATTCTCCAGAAACGCTCTTGCCAGAGCAATTCGTTGCTTTTCACCACCGGAAAGTTTAATACCCCGCTCACCAACTAGAGTATCGAATTGCAAAGGCAGGCGTTCGATAAAATTCAGACTACTTGATTTTCTTGCCGCAGCAATGATTTGGTCTTCACTTGCACCTGTGTTCAAACAGATATTATCACGCACCGAACGGTGAAATAGCTCAGGCTGTTGTGGTACTAGAGATATTTGTGAGCGCAATGAGCCGAGGGTGAAGTCATTTGCATCTTGACCATCAAAAGTAACGTTTCCACTTTGAGGTTGCAAAAATCGGAACAATAATTTGGTTAAAGACGTTTTTCCAGAACCAGATTCACCAACCAAGGCAATTTTCTCTCCTGCTTTGATATGTAATGAGAAGTTTTCAAATAAACAACTATTAGAAATCTCACTACCTGCATAAGCAAAAGAGATATTGTTAAAATCAATAGCCCCTTTATCAATAACAAGAGGTTTAGCGTCTGAGCTATCAGTCTCCACATCATCAATTCTGAATATCTCTGCCATCTCAGTGGCATCGGCCAAAGCGGTAAAGAAATTTCGAAAGGTACGTCCAAACTCCCATAGCCGTTGTACTAATATCAATAAAATAGATTGAAAGAGCACGAACTCGCCGACTTGAAAAGTACCCGTCTGCCACTTTTCAATCATCAAATAGACCAGTATCAATTCGATACCCATCGTCATAATGCCTTGTACAGCAAATGAGATGAACATCAGAATCCATGCAGTACGTTTAGCAAGGTAAGAGGCGTGAGCCTTATCGTTAATATTCTCTTGCTCGTGCTGTTCCAGCGCAAAACTTTTAACAATAAATATATTGGTGATAGCATCCGAATAAGCACCCCCCAACTTAGAATCACGTTCAGCAACACGCTTATCGTATTTAAGCTTCCAAATAGAATAGCTTACAATCCAGGTAACAAAAATAACCACCCAGATCAGGAAGTAATAAGCGAAAGTAGGTTGCTGTTGATAGAATAAAACAAAGGCAATAGCGATTCCCAATACGTTCTGCAAAAACTGGAACAAAAACCAGTCAATAATAACTTCATAAGCCCGTGCGAAACGCCCAGCCTGCTTGATTAAACTCCCGGAAAACTGATTCTCGAAAAAATCAAACTTCTGTTTTTGCAACACTGCAAAACAACGCTTCTCAAGTATTTTGATACCACCGGCATCAAGGGGAATAATGCCAAACTCAAGAATGCGCCAAGAAACCCAGATACCGGTATAGAACAGCACAATCATCCAGAAGTTATCCAGCATCATTTGCAGCGTATTGTCACTAAAGGGCTGGGCGAAACCATTGGCAATATTTTTATAAAAAACAGGGGAATAGATGTTTAAAGAGGTCGCACAAATGAGGCCAAACAAGACCAGAAAAAAATAGAATTTATGCTGCCAGGCTACGCGTAGGTATTCCCTGAAAATGATGTCCACAATGAATTGGTTTTATACTTGTTAAAATCGGAAGGTAAGAGTAGTCCAAATTTCAAAAAAAGAGAAAATGTTTAACCTAAAAAACGCAGTTGAAACGTAGCGAGAATGACTAGAGTGCTGAAG
>CAZDMX010000182.1:0-5186 GCA_964506085.1 uncultured Thiothrix sp.
TGTCGAAGGATGTGGAACATAAAGTTTAGCTGATTATAAACAACAGATTTAACCCGCTACCCTTATTTTTTACTAGAACTCTTTTTTGGAACACTAGTTTCACCTCGACTTGTTGAAGTGTTTTTCTTAAGACCAGCATGAATAGCCTCACCAATACCAGGAACTTGCATTAAATCTTCAGCACTTTTGAATTTACCGTTTTTCTTACGATATTTAACGATATCTTTTGCACGAGTGTCACCAATTCCGACCAAATAGTAAGCCAAGGTAGCTGCATCAGCTTTATTAATATTAACCGTTATATTCTTAAACTGCTTAGCCTTATCTGTTCCAGTCAATCCCGATTTGACCGTCTTCGAGGAAGTACTCTTTTTGCTAGACGTTGATGATGAACTTTTACCACTAGAGCTCTTGTCCTTGCTCGAACTAGATGATTTAGCTGACTTGGATGATTTACTATCTTTATCTGTTTTAGAAGATTTTGACTTGGATTTGGATGACTTAGATGATTTGCTATCTTTGTCTTTTTTTGAAGATTTTGATTTAGCTGTAGTTGATTTCTTCGGTTTCGATTCTTTCTTTGATTTTTTAGCTTTGTTTGTTTGACTGCTTTTTGATTTACTGTCTTCTTTTGCCATTACCGGAGTAGCCGCAAAACTAAAAGCGAGTAACAAAATAAAGGCCTGTATAAATTTTTTCATCCTAAGTCTCCAGAATAATTGAGGAATTTTTTTTCAGTATACATAAGTATAAAAAGGTTTCAAAATTGTTTAAGAAATCAACTTATTTTATATCACTAACCTATGTAGCTACTTTATAAGTCTCAAGATTACTTGGAAAAGTTCACCCAGATCAAAAAACAACTGTTTTTATATTATCGACAAACACCCGTCGCTCTATATGATAACGAACCGTTTTATAATGAATTTTTTCTGCATCTACCCTGTAGTTGTAGCTATAGCTGAGATATGTACGTAATCAGGTGTCTTTTGATCGTGTGTTTCCATAACTCTCATATGGCTCTTAGCAATTGCTTTATATTCAACTTTCAGATGATCAAATATCTGTTATGCTCACAATTTTCAACAAACATCAATTATAGCGTCCGTGTACAATTTACTAAATAAACGTCTTGCATCCCTCGTCGATAATAAGCTAGAGCATCTTTTACAAGGCAGTAAAACAGGGCTTGAGAAAGAGAGTCTACGGGTCACTCCCGAAGGACGCATCTCGCAAAAAAAACATCCTAAGATTCTAGGTGCTGCATTAACTCATCCCTGCATTACTACTGATTATTCCGAGTCTTTACTAGAGTTTATCACCCCGCCGTTGTCACGTGCGCATGAAGCCTTGGACTTTCTGCTGGATATTGAGACTTTTGTTTACCAAAAGCTTGATGATGAGTTGTTGTGGACAACCAGCATGCCATGTGTAATCGGTGGTGAGTCTGATATTCAGATTGCAGAATATGGCACATCTAATGCAGGAAAAATGAAATCAGTCTATCGTCAGGGACTTGCTTCCCGTTATGGCAAGATGATGCAGGTCATTGCTGGTATCCATTTTAATCATTCTTTTCCTTTGGAGTTCTGGCCTGTGTATCAGCAACTAGAAGGAGATAATGAAAGCGAACAATCTTTTATTGATCAGTCTTATATGGGGTTAACCCGTAATTTACTCCGCTATGGGTGGTTAATTCCCTACCTGTTTGGTAGTTCTCCCGCTATTTGTAACAGTTTTCTTGATGGCATAAAAGTCCCTGAAAACATGAAAAAATTAAATAAAAAAACCTCTTACGAACCTTATGGCACTTCGTTACGAATGGGAGACATTGGTTACACCAACCTAAAAGAAGATGAAGCAGGTGTGAAAGCCAATTACAACTCGCTGGCAAAATATACCAAGAGCTTGCGTGCGGCCATTACCACTCCTTTTCGTGCTTATGAAAAAATAGGAGTGAAAGTTGATGGTGAATACCGTCAGTTAAATGCTAATTTATTGCAAATCGAAAATGAGTACTACAGTACTGTTCGTCCTAAGCAAATATTGAACTATATGGAGAAACCTGTTGATGCGTTGGATCAACGCGGTATTCAATATGTCGAATTACGTTCTCTAGATGTCAATGCTTTCCACCCTGCTGGTCTGACACATAAGCAACTCTATTTTCTGAAAACATTTATGCTTTTTTGTTTGTTGCAAGAAAGTCCGGATATTGATACCAATGAACGCCGAGAAATTGATAGCAACCAAAGTAGAGTTGCCCATCTCGGTAGAAAGCCTGGATTAACACTCTCTCGTAATGGTGATTCAGTTAGCCTGAAATCATGGGCCGATGAACTACTACATGCTATGGCTCCCGTTGCAGAGTTATTAGATGAGACTTACGACGAAGATCGTTATCAAAAATCCCATGAATTACATTTAGATCTTGTGCGGCATCCAGAACTCACGCCTTCTGCCCAGCTCTTAGATGAACTTTTCAGCAATAATGAGTGCTACTATGAATTTGCGCGTAGAAAATCGTCAGAACATCGCGATATTTTTCTGAATCGAACCTTGTCTGCTAAAAAAGAACGCCAGTTTGCCGCAATGGCAAAAAACTCTTTACAAGAACAAAAACAGATCGAAGCCAATGACCAAGAAGACTTTGATACGTTCTTAGCTAATTATTTGCTATAAACATGGGTGCGGTTAAAAGTGATGTCAATGTGAAAAACCAACAAAAGCATCACTTTAAATCACACCCTATAAACATAATCAATAAATGCTCAGCCTAATCTCATGTATAGTTCTCATGTATAGTTCTCATACAGATTTATTTTCTTCTCTTTACGTCAAATCACTTAAGGCTTAGTCGGAGATTCCCAAGAGAAGAAGGCTATTTATAAAAAATCTGTGGTAGAAACAGGCTTATTAAGCGTAGGTTTAGTTTTCTACAACTATGATCTGAATGCTTTTTGTACAATTCACTATTTCCCAATTAATGTACAAAACTGCTGGTGATTGCATGAAAATGGATTTCTTATTATGCGAAACAATGAGCGAGTTCGAGCACTAATAGAAAAAACACTATTGGTCTCTTTCTTTAAAAATCAGACCCTGCTACCTAATGCACTAAAGATTAAAGCACAAAGCAGCTTTATCTTTCTACTATGCATGCCTTATATTTGCATCGGCTCTAATCAAAATTTTTCCAACGTGGATCAAGCGCTTCCAACACTCGTACGCGGCGGAGAGGCCATGAGTAAATCTCAAGAGTGGTATACAGCGCATACTAATAAAGGTAGTTACACCTCTAGTTTCAGTGCAAACGGGCGCTTACTTGCCCTTACCTCTCAGAACAACCCTGTGGAGTTGTGGGATACTGTGAAACGAAAACCTGTATCGATCTTCACGGGTAGTGGACTCTCCCACTCAAAGGCCTTTGTTAACATAAGCCCAGATGGCAAGTTCATTGCTATCAATGTGGGTGACAGAATAGAAATACGTGATGTCAGCAGCAAACTACTTGAATTTTCTGTACCCGCTATTTCTGGTGCAGCGATAACCTTTAGTCCTGATAGTCGCTGGTTTGCCTCTGCCATAGATGGGAAACGCATTGATCTATGGGATATCAGCGCAAAAAAAAGACAAGCTAGTCTTATTAAGCATAAAAAAACGGTTTCCGCGTTAGGCTTTAGCCCAGAAGGTAAATACCTAGTATCTGCTGATATTAGCGGGACTTTTTCAGTTTGGGATACCGATAGCAAAGCCATGCTATATCAGTTTTCCGAACACAAAGCTCCCATAACAACGGTACAATTCAGTGCAACAGAAAATGCGTTTGTGACTGTAGATACTGCTGGAATAGTTAAACTATGGGATGCCAGCAAAAAAGCATTACTCTATGCTTTCAAGACACCTAAAATATCCGGCATTAATACATCCGCAGCTGCATTTTCAGCCGATGGGGAAACGTTAGTTGTCAGTTTAAATAGTGCTGATGATAAAAGCTATATTTTATTATTTAGTACACTCATTGGCGGTAAGCCTCTGTTTGTTTATGAGAGTGATGATGATATAGACAATATTGTATTTCGCCCTGAGGACAATTCTTTACTCGTTTCCCTAAGCTCGAAAACGATTAAAGTATTTGATATACCCAGCAGGCAGTATGTAGATGCCTTTGGAGGGCAAATATTAAAAGCTAATAATTCCCGCGTTAGCCCAGATGGAAAGTTGATCGCCACAGGTACTGTAGATGGTTATATCCAACTCTGGGATGCCCAGAAAAAAACACTGAAATACTCACTAAAAGGTCGTAACAGAAGTATTGAGCACATTTCATTCAGCCCAGATGGACAATATATTATTGCTGGTGATAACCGCGGTGCTATTACTGTCTGGGAACGTAATACCAATAATCGTGTGTTTTATATTAATGCTCATAAACTAGGTTTTGCGATGGGTGTAATGAGCCCAGACAATAAATATTTAGCCACAGCTAGTTCGGAATCCTCCATTATCAAACTCTGGGATGTTCAAACTAATCAGGCCATGTTTAAGTATATCGGGCATCATGGTGATATCACAGGGCTGGCATACAGTCCCGATGGAAAATTCATTGCGTCATCATCAAAAGACGGCACTATCAAACTCTGGAATATCAGCAATAAAAGCCTTGAGCAGTCTTTTATTGGTAGTGACGGAACACTCAGCTTTTTATCCGTAGTATTCAGCCCAGATGGTAGATATTTAGCAGGCGGTACTGACCAAGGAACCTCGGATAAACATGTGATTGAAATATGGGATGCTCAGGAACTAAAGCATCTACGGACTCTTAAACAACATAAGGCTTCTGTCTCAGCTGTTCGTTTTAGTGCAGATGGCAAACAACTGGTCTCTGGTTCTACCGATGGCATTATCAAAGTCTGGAGTATCACTAGCGGTAAGACTACTCATAAATTTACCGCCAATGAAGAAGAAAAATCCATTCACTCCGTGGATTTTACCAAAGATGGTGACAGCGTTTTATCAGTAACCCATGATGGTATTACTAACATTTGGAACCTGAAACGTAATAAAAAAGCCTATTCTCTTCTAGGGGGGCCTCGTGGTACATGGATCAGTGAAAACCATATTAAACAGCGTTTTATTCGTGGTGATGATGGCTCTCTAAATATAAAAACCAGTAATAATCTACC
>CAZDMX010000183.1:0-5171 GCA_964506085.1 uncultured Thiothrix sp.
GATCGAATTATGGGAGGCTGGCGAGCCAACGGTGTGCTGGGCTTTGCATGGTGCGCCGCAGCCGATGCAAACCATCCACACCCATTCATCCGTGTGGTCCGCATCAATGAGACTAACCATGAACTGATTGATGAACCTGATCTTTGGAGTGCAACATGCGCATGGGCTTATCCAGCAACCATTGCGAATAGGCGTGGTGACGTTGGTATCACTGCCTTTTGCGGTGGCGAAGCAACTCATCCAACACATGCAGTAGGCTGGTTTGATGAACAAGCAGGTGTATGGGAAATGGCTACTGGCACTGTCTCAACCCACGGGCCAAGTAATGGAATGTGGGGAGACTATCTTGATATCCAGGCGGATCCATCGCGTACTACTTACTGGATAGCGAGCGGATTCGTGTTGAACGGTGGTTCTGATCGAACCCATATCGAACCTAGAGTCGTCTCGTTCAAACCTTAAACCTAAAAAACGCAGTAGTTTCAACTTCGTTTTTTAGGTTAAGCAAACGACTGCTTATCAGAGCTATAGCCATGTTCATGAGGAAATAGAACCACTAAAGATTATCCTTGTCATATAAAGTAAGGGTTATATTTTGTTTGCTGCACCGCTCACAAAGTGCCCAGCCAAGGAGATTGTCATGAAACCACAAGCCATTGTATTAAACACCCTAGCGGGTTTATTACTGATAAACCTTATTAGTGCCTGTTCAAGTAGTTCCACTGCTCGACCCGATTTGCCAGTAGTCAGTGTTGAACAAGCCAAAGTAGCTCCAGCAAAATATCAGGGCACAAAGGTTTATTGGGGTGGAACCATCATCAATGTGAGAAACTTCAAAGACTATACGCAGATTGAAGTGTTAAAACGCCCCCTATCTGGCGCAGAGCCAAATGATCGAAAAAAGGCTCAAGGGCGTTTCATGGTAAAAGTATCGGGATTCATTGACCCTATTGAATATAAAACACCTAGTCGAGTGACTATCACGGGTATTTTAAGTGGAGTACAAAAAGGCAAGGTAGGTAGTTATCCTTATACTTATCCATTAATCAAAGCCGAGAGAATACAATTCTGGCAAGGCAAGAAAGCCAAACCGATACGAGACCCTTATTGGTGGGATCATCCATATCACCGCCCATTTCCATACCCTTATCGCAGAGGTTATTGGTAGACACTGAGATTCTATTTGGCTCAGTATCGGCGAACATACCGATTATTTACAGGAACAATCCGCTTATCTTTTCATCAACCTAAAGACTTGGTTAGTACAGTAACAGCATGACTTCGAGACTTCTCCCGATGATAATTTAATCATAAACAGGGAGAACCATAATAATGAAAACACTACTTCTACTGATACTCGCAATGCTCATCAGCTCAATATTCTTTATCTCACAGGCATCAGCCAAAAGTGCATCTGCATCAAGCATCTATCCACAGGATAAAAGCACTGTTACGGTATTAAGAGAAGATTTACCTGATTATGTATTTGAATATGATCTAGAAAGACTCTACCCATCTACATGGGAGTTCTATAAAAAACTGGATATAATAAATAGAGACAAAGTGTACTCATATTACTTATACCACCCTGCAATCACCAATGTAAGACATAAAATAGTGACTCTCGCACTCGGTAAAGGAAAAGGAAAAACAACGCCTATACCGGCCTCTATTGGTCAGGTACTGGCTAGTAATATTTCTTTAGAACCCGCTCTTGGCAGCTCTAAATCAACTCTTGGCAGCAGCTTTAGCAGCGGCATTCATGGCATCACCAATGGCCCAACCATAAGCGCAGTCAACTTCAACACGGACTCGCATCAAACCGTCTACACCCTCCTGAAGAATAACTGAGAGCGGAGTATTTTTTCGAAAACGACGGTGCGGTTTACGCAACCACATAACACGCATTTTATCGCTAAAGGGGTAGGTAGTACGTAGAGCATCAGCAATACCCACGACATGATCAATACGTGAGAAAACCTCATCGGTTTGTGGCAAAGCCGTCTCCATCTTACGATACTTTGGTAAATGACGAGGCTTCACGTCTGGAATCCCCAAAATACCCATGACTTCTTCAGGCTTTAGTTGCCATTGATCAAGATAATTAACAACCCTGCGCGTTATATCCAGCATTTCTTCTTTTGAGTATTTATTTTCCATTATCAGGATCTTCGTTAGGTTTAGAGGTACTACTAGGTAGTGTGGCTTTCAAGCTATCAATAGAGATTACATTGTCTTTATTAATCTCATCGGTGAACTGAGGGCGATCCTTTATTTCTACACCTGCTTCCTCTGCAATCTCTCTTTCACGAGCTGCAATTAACCCAAAACACATTCTGACGTCTTCAATGGTTGATTCAGACAACGGTGATTTAAAGGCAGAGTTAGAGGGCGTAACATCCTTGATGATCGCCCCAAGTGTTTTACGCATAGCAATTAAGACACGTTTTTCTTTTGTAAAATGCTCTTCAGACATAAAAATACTCTTCAGACATAGTAAGTCCCAAGTAATAGAAAAACGCTATATTAGCATTCGCTTTAAAACCATACCAATTTCCTTTTATATAAGTAAGGAACACAGACAAACTCCATACAAAAGCATTATAAAATACTAATAAACTAATTTAATGGTATTAGCAATTAAATTTATTGAATTATTAAAACTTTAGCTGACTCTAATCATATTTATGAGCCAAATAGAGAAGTTTTGGTTAACAAATGACTACATTTGTAGTATTGTTTTTATAAGGATGTCTACTGAGATGTTCGTGATTAAAGTTAAAAAAAGCCCTTGAGCCTTATATACTTACCTCGGGTTCTGGAAGGTGTTTTGTGTGCACGACTGACTAGATGATTGACAGGCAATAGCTTATCTTTTATCCAGACGGTAAGCCTAATGAACGCCCGTATGATCCCACTTGAACTTTCTGGTTCAAGGTATGTTAACTTCAACACGGCAGCCTTGGTGGCATCCATATTTTTTATCTTCTTGCCTCCTATATTCCCACCTGTAATTCCTTGTTCCTCCTTGTTGATAACATTCATCTAAGCTAGTATTCACACACATTTCTATCAGTCGAATACATAACCATGCTACAAGTCTATAACAGTCTTACAAACAGCAAACAAGCTTTTACTCCCATTGATGCAGGAAAAGTACGTATGTACGTCTGCGGTATGACTGTTTATGATTACTGTCACCTTGGGCATGCAAGAGTCATGGTTGTCTTCGATATTATCAACCGACATTTAAAAACAGCGGGTTATGATGTCACCTATATCAGAAACATCACCGATATTGATGACAAAATAATTGAACGTGCCAACCAAAATGGCGAGGAGTTCTCTGTCTTGACAGAGCGTTTCATCGAAGCCATGCATGAAGATGAAAAAACACTAGGTAACTTACCTCCAAGCCTTGAACCTCGTGCAACCGACTACATGCCTAACATCATCAGTATGATAGAAATTCTGATCAGCAAAGGCCATGCCTACGCAGCTGATAACGGCGATGTTTATTACAGTGTTAGCTCTTTTCCTGAATATGGAAAACTCTCTGGCAGAAACATTGAAGACCTCCGTGCCGGTGAACGCATCAAAATTGATCCAGCCAAACAAGATCCACTAGATTTTGTACTCTGGAAAGCTGCCAAACCAAAAGAACCGTTTTGGGAGTCACCTTGGGGAAATGGCAGACCCGGTTGGCATATCGAATGCTCTGCCATGTCTACACATCATCTAGGCAATCACTTTGACATCCATGGCGGCGGTCACGATTTACAGTTTCCACACCATGAAAACGAGATTGCACAAAGCGAAGCCTGCACTGGAGAGCACTTTGCCAACTATTGGCTACATAACGGCTTTATCCGCGTCGACAAAGAAAAAATGTCCAAGTCTCTTGGCAATTTCTTTACCATTCGTGATGTATTAAAAGAATATAAAGGCGAAGAAATACGCTATTACATCTTGACCAGTCAATACCGTAGCCCACTTAACTACAGCACTGACCAGCTTGACAGTGCCCGTTCTTCATTAGATCGGCTTTATACCTCACTACGAGGGCTACTGCTAGAAAACCCTCTGCAAGATACCGACTATGAAAAAAGTTTCTATGCAGCAATGGATGATGACTTTAATACACCCGAAGCATTAGCCGTATTATTTGAACTAGCTCGTGAAACCAATCGACTGCGTAAAGCTGATGATCCAGCTACTAATAATACGGGGGCTTTACTCCTAAAACTTGCTAACTCGCTAGGCCTGTTAGAAGGTAATATTGAAGACTGGTTTAAAGGCAACGCCAACAACTCGGAAGAAGGCTTAAGTGATGCTGAGATCGATGCACTAATAGCCCAACGTATTCAGGCAAAAACTGATAAAGACTGGGCAAAAGCAGATCGAATTAGAGATCAATTGAATGCTCTAAATATAGAACTTGAGGATAGTGCTACAGGTACTAACTGGCGAAGAAACTAAGGGTGTGATTAAAAGTGAAGTAAATCCCTTCTCAAATTTATAAACAAAGATTGAAAATACCAGAATTTTGTAGGTTGCGGGGGACGCAGGAACCCCAACAAAGTGCGGTCACGTTGGGGTTCGTACCTCACCCACAACCTACCTGTCATGGCTTTTGCGACAACCAACTATACGTGATGACTAAAACTGCCATGCTGCCTGTCGCGCATAAGATTATCAAAATCACCACCATCCAGATGAACAAGGTCAGTATGTGAGCCACCTTCAAAATAAATATCACTATGAGATGACAAACTATTATCAACAATCATGGGGATACCATATGCTTGTGCCAGTGCTGGCACTGCTCCATGTTTGCAGTCATTGAAGACTTCGTTTACTTCACTTTTTGTGGCCAAACCTAAGCGTATATTCAATTGTTTATTTAATGAATCAATATCAACACGATGCGTTGATGGGATAACTGCCAAGATATAATCGCCAAAGGAATCCTCCATTAACACAGCCTTCGCAACATGTTCAGCCGAGACTTGACTTAATTTTGCCGTTTCATTGCTATTGCTGCTGTAGGGGTGAGGTATTAAATCATACTCAACTTCACTGCTATCTAGATATTCCTGTAATGTAATTGCAATGGCCATAATAATTCCTCCTGATGTTTTCTAAAATACTAATTTTCTACTGATGTTTAA
>CAZDMX010000184.1:0-5168 GCA_964506085.1 uncultured Thiothrix sp.
TCCAGAAAATAAGCTTGTAAGAATTAGCCGAAACAAGCTTATTTCGACAGCCTAGTTCAGCCTAGAATCCTCAGTTGGACAGCTTGTAGAGTGATTTTATTGGACTGAATGGCGTAATGAAAAAAGGAATTAATGGTTGATCCTTAATGAGTTTTTTCATATAGCTAGTCAGTTCAATAAAGTTGCTCTACTGGCTGTAGCGGCTTCACTCTAAGAGTAAAGGTTGATATTCCTACTTATTATCAGGTTATCAATTACTTAATAGTGGATGGAAGCGATCAACTGAGGATTCTAGGTTCAGACCTCTCGTTACAGAAACATCCGTCCAGTGTTATTACGTTATTCCATCTAAATGTCTGCTTTCAACGTAACAAAACCACTCTGTAGGTTTTTGTGCAAAGATCTCATGTAATAACTATAGTAAATATTGTCTATTTGTTACGGTCTTACTCAGCAGTGACTATACTCAAATTACAAAGTAAGCATTTCACTCATTCAGGAAACAAGTATATGGAAGCTGCGCATAGTTTTATCTCCACCTCTATAGAGTTCATGGTTGCACTCTTTATCTTTGTAGTGGGTATAGCACTGTTAGTTATTTTGATTGTGTATATTATGGATGTTACACAAACCAAAACTGCGCTATTGCGTAACTACCCTGTTATCGGACATTTCCGTTATCTATTTGAACATCTGGGTGAATTCTTCCGGCAATACTTTTTTGCTATGGATCGTGAAGAGTTGCCTTTCAATCGTGCACAAAGAACCTGGGCTTATCGTGCATCAAAAGATGAAAGTAATACCGTCGCTTTTGGATCGACAAAAGATTTGCGGAGAACAGGTGCTGTGTTATTTATCAATTCTCCATTTCCTACACTTGATGAAGATGCCGTACATTGCAACCCAATGATGATAGGAGAAGGCTGCCGTCATCCTTATACAACAACCGCTTTGATTGGTATTTCTGCGATGAGTTTTGGGGCAATTTCCAAACCTGCGGTGCAAGCCCTGTCAATGGGAGCTAAACAAGCAGGAATTTGGCTAAATACAGGTGAGGGTGGCTTAGCGCCATATCATCTTGAAGGCGGTTGCGATATTGTCATGCAGATCGGAACCGCTAAAAATGGTGTGAGTGATCATGACGGAAATATTGATGATGATCTACTTAGATCACTAGCAGACCATGAAACGGTACGCATGTTTGAACTCAAGCTAAGTCAGGGGGCAAAACCAGGAAAAGGTGGTATTTTGCCCGGTGGCAAAGTGACGGCTGAAATAGCCAGAATACGCAATATTCCAGAAGGCAAAGATGCGATTAGTCCGAATAGACATCTAGACGTTAATTCAAATAGTGATTTGATTGATCTGATCAACCACATTCGCAATGTTACTGGCAAGCCTGTTGGCTTCAAGGCGGTGATTAGTGATGGCGGCTGGCTGGATGATTTGTTTACGGAAATTAATAAACGTGGTCAAGAATCGGCCCCTGATTTTATTACCGTAGATAGTGCAGATGGTGGCACAGGTGCAGCTCCACTAGCCTTGATTGATGATATGGGGTTGCCACTTCGGGAAAGTCTACCTTTATTGGTTGACAAGCTGTTAGAGCATAGCTTGAGGGAGCGTGTTCGAGTGATTGCATCAGGCAAGCTGATTACTCCAGCCGATGTGGCCTGGGCGCTTTGTCTGGGTGCTGATTTTTGTGTTTCAGCACGCGGCTTCATGTTCTCATTGGGCTGCATTCAAGCCTTGCAGTGTAACAAAAACACCTGTCCTACAGGAATTACAACCCATGATCCCGATTTACAAAAAGGCCTTGTTCCACTAGCAAAAAAAGATCGCGTTGCAGCTTATGCCAAAAATCTGGTATACGAAGTAGGTACGATCGCACATTCCTGCGGGGTTGCAGAACCTCGTGGTTTACGTCGTCATCATGCCCGAATTGTTATGGATAACAGTTTGTCAGTACGGGTGGATGAACTTCATCCCTTGCCTTTGGTTGCTGAGGAATCCAGACTTTCACACAAGCACTCACAGCAACAGCAGGACAGCTAGATGGATGTCAGCCAGCTTTTGCCAACATTCCTAGGGTTGCTGCTGGTGGCACTAATGCTGTGGCCAATAGCTAAAAAGCTATTTTTTCCTTATCCCACATTACTAGTTATCATTGGCTTTGTTGGTTCTGAATGGTTGGTTAGTAGAGGCATTGATACTGGATTACGCTGGGAAGGTTTTCGTGATCTGGTCTATTATGTGTTGCTACCCACGCTTATTTTTGAAGTAGCTTTTTCTTTAAATGCCGAAAAGCTTTTTAAAAACCTGTTTAGCATTTTAATGTTAGGCATTCCTTTTATGCTGTTGGGTGTATTGATAACGGCTGTGGTTATCTATCTAGGTATTGCACATGAAGCCGGTTTTCCTTTTGTAGCAGCCATTATCACCGCCGTTGTACTTTCTGCAACAGCACCATCCGCTATCACTTCGATATTGGAACATCTGAATGTTTCGTCAAGACTAATCAGCATCCTAGAAGGAGAAGCTATCTTTAATAGTGTGGTTGCTATTATCTTGTTTACATTGCTCTTCCAGTTCATTGTTTTTGCGGATAATAAACTATCATTCACTGATGGCTTTATCCTCTTCGTAAGAATGTTTACCGGGGGTTTGTTTTTGGGAATGACCGTGGGTGCATTGGGGTTGCTGGCAACTCACTGGATTAAACCTCCTTTATTTAGAGGCGCTATTAGCCTGCTTTCAGCATTTGGTGCTTATCTACTTGCAGAAAAATATTTCCAAGTTTCAGGGTTACTTGCTGTGCTGGTGACGGGTTTATTATTTAATGCAACTCTGCATAGATGTAGGCAAAGAATAGATAAAACTTCTCAGGATTTTATGCGAGCTATCTGGAAATACTACGCATTTTTCGCTAAATCCATGTTGTTTATATTGCTGGGTATCTCAATCCAACCTTCCTTGCTGGCAGATCAGTGGTTGGCGATTGTAATTGGAATCATTGCGTCACTCATCGCTCGAGCCAGTATTGTATTTATTGGTTTGTGGTTACTAGGTCGGCTACATAAAAGAGATAAGTTTGAGCTACAGGATAAAAGAATTCTCTTTTGGGGAGATATTAAAGGGGCGGTTACTATTGCCTTGGTTTTGTCGTTACCCAGCACCTTGTCTTACAGCTATACAATACAGGGGATTATCTATGGAGTAGTACTCTTTAGCCTGTTGATACAAGCACCTACCATTCGATTTCTAGTACCTAGGAGGCTGTCCGAGAACTAAAAATCTACTGCAAATCCCATAAACATCATAACCTGAC
This sequence comes from uncultured Thiothrix sp., assembly GCA_964506085.1. GTDB lineage: Bacteria > Pseudomonadota > Gammaproteobacteria > Thiotrichales > Thiotrichaceae > HyVt-477. Next base: position 3,329 of record CAZDMX010000184.1, read on the forward strand.
CTTATTGAAATCGTTAAATAGCCCTGCTATTCGCCTCATTCAATAAGCCCAGCTTATAATATTTCTGTGATTTTCGTTACGATTCTAGTTCTCGGACAGCCTCCTAGCTTAGTTGCTAACAAATTCACTCAAAAAACAACAAGGAACAACTTATGACAACCGCCGCAGAACTGTTTGTCCGATGTCTTGAAAATGAAGGCGTGGAAAAAATATTTGGTATCCCTGGAGAAGAAAACCTAGACGTAATGGATGCCCTTCGTGACAGCTCAATTGAGTTCATAACGGTTAGGCATGAACAAGGCGCTGCTTTTATGGCAGATGTTTATGGTCGGCTGACGGGTAAAGCGGGTGTTTGTCTGGCTACGCTAGGGCCCGGGGCTACTAATCTGATCACTGGTTTTGCTGATGCCAATATGGATCGTGCGCCGATCGTAGCGATAGCCGGGCAGGGGGCAACGACACGCATGCATAAAGAAAGTCATCAGGTACTAGATCTGGTGAATTTATTTGAGCCTATTTCTAAATACAGCACGGAGATTCGTGAGCCAGAAATTATCCCGGAATTAGTGCGTAAAGCCTTCAAAGATGCACAAGCAGAAAAGCCGGGTGGTGTTTTTATTAGTTTTCCGGAAAATATTGCAGCTATGGAAGTGAGTGAAACCGAGTTGCCATTAAGAGTTCAATCTCCTGCAGCGCCAACAGCATCTGAAGATAAAATCCAACAAGCAGCACAGATCATTGATGATGCTAGTTTTCCTATTATTATGGCTGGAAATGGCGTAGTGCGATCTCATGCCAGTAAAGGCTTGCTTGCCTTTGCTGAACAGTTAAATATACCCGTCGCACAGACCTTTATGGCAAAAGGCTCAATACCTTTTTCTCACCCTTTATCGCTAGGCAGTGTGGGCTTGCAAGCGCATGATTATGTGGCATGTGGTTTTGACCGCGCGGATGTGATCATTTGTATAGGTTTTGATATGGTGGAATATCATCCTAAATCCTGGCATCCTGATAAAGAAAAGAAAATCATTCATATTGACCAGACCTATGCAGAAGTTGATGCGCATTATATTCTCGAAGCGGGTGTGTTGGGTGATATCTCCTCCTCGTTGCAACGTATCGCAGCACAGACCACTAAAACACATAGCGGTAAAAGCTCGAATTTAAAAGGTATCATCGTTAATGAGTTAAATAATTTTGCTGATGATTCGAGTTACCCGATAAAACCCCAGAAGATTCTCTATGACACCCGTAAAGCAATGGCAGATGAAGATATATTAATATCTGATGTAGGTGCCCATAAAATGTGGATAGCCCGTCTGTTTCGTTGTGAGCTACCTAATACTTGTATTATTTCAAATGGATTCGCATCCATGGGTATCGGTGTTCCCGGCGCGATAGCCGCAAAAATGACTTACCCGGATAAGAATGTGTTGACGATTACCGGTGATGCGGGTTTTATGATGAACTCGCAGGAGATAGAAACGGCACTGCGCCATAATGTCGCCATAGTGATTATGATCTGGAATGATAGTGAGTATGGGTTGATTAAATGGCATCAAGAACGACGTTTCGGGCGCACGGGCAACATTAGTTTTAACAACCCGGATTTTGTAAAATATGCAGAATCTTTTGGCGCGAAAGGTTATCGTGTAGAAAAAGCAGAAGACTTATTGCCTACCTTACAACAGGCTTTTGCAGATAATACAGTGGTTGTGGTAGACGTGCCTGTTGATTATTCTGAAAATATGAAACTTACAGAAAAACTTGGCAAATTGGTGTGTCCAATTTAGTTATTACATAATTTATTTAGCATTCAGAAACAGGGCTTTATTTTTTC
>CAZDMX010000185.1:0-5160 GCA_964506085.1 uncultured Thiothrix sp.
GAAACCTAAACAGATTGCCAAACTCCGTACCTGGCTAACCCCACGTTTACAAAGAGCAGAGAAAATACGTTCACTTGATGACGGCTTGCCTTCCATCCAGCAAGCACTTAAACGCGGTCAGAAGTTTTTATCACTTGCCTCATTGCTCAGCGTGATTTTAGCAGGAGTAGCAATAGCCCTTACTAGCTACAGCCTAAGCCAGCGAGAAACGAATACTGTAGCCATTCTAAAAACCATCGGTGCATCACGACGAGAAATATTGAAGCGTTACGCGACACAACTCTTTTTGCTATCTAGTATTGCGGCAGCGTTGGGGATTATTATCGGCTTCTTATTACAATATGCGCTGGCTTATATCCTCCGCGATTTGATTGGAGAAACATTGCCAGCCCCCAGTCTATTGCCAGTGCTAAGTGGCTTACTGACGGCTTGGGTCATGGTGCTAGGCTTCTCCTTGCCACAACTCATACGTCTAATCAACATCTCACCCGTTAGCATATTCCAAAAAGCAGACATCAAAGCCACTAAGAAAATGGTTGTGCCTCTGATAGCCATTGCTCTAGGCATGTTCGTTTTAATTTGGCTACAAGTGCATGAAGTAAAGCTGAGTATCGCATTGCTGTTAGGATTAATAGCCATATTGGGTTGTTTCTGGCTGGTATCACTTCTGCTATTGAAAGTGCTCCATCGCGTCAATCAAACGATTAGAAAGCGTAACTTGCCACTGCCTAAAGCCAACTTCCGTATCGCCCTATTAATCATGGTGTTTGGAATAGGCTTCTTTAGTTTGTTACTGCTCACTTCGTTGAGAACAGACTTAATCGACCGCTGGCAAGCCACCTTGCCTGATGATGCGCCGAACTACTTTCTGATCAATATTCAGCCAAACGAAGTTGAGCCAATCAATCAATACTTCCAACAACATGAACTAGCATCAAAATCTTCATCTATCTATCCAATGATACGCGGCAGACTAACCCAAATTAATAACAAAGCCATCTCACTAGAAGACTTTGATAGCCGCAGAGCAAAAGGCTTGTTAGATCGTGAAGCCAATATATCAACTAGCACCGAACTACCCGAAGGCAATACCCTAACCCTTGGAAAATGGTTCGAGCCAAACACCACAGAAGGTTTATCAGTAGAAGAAGGTATCGCAAAAGTGCTCAAGCTAAAAATAGGCGACACCATGACCTTTGATATAGCAGGTCAGCCTTTCACACAACCCATCACCAGCTTTCGTATTGTGCGCTGGGACAGCATGCAACCCAACTTCTTCATCCTTGCAGCTCCCCAAGCCTTGCAAGATCAACCCAGAACCTTCATGACCAGCATTCATGTAAAACAGCACCATAAACAATTCATTCCAGAACTGGTAAAACAATACCCCAGCGTCAGTGCTATAGACATCAGCTCCATTCTTAGTAAAATAAAAGAGCTAATCAACAAAGCAGCGTTTGCAGTACAAACCCTATTCGTGTTTACGCTGTTATCAGGAATAGCCGTATTGTTTGCTGCCCTGCAATCCCAAAAAGCAGAACGCAGGAAAGAAATAGCTATCTTAAAATCAATGGGAGCTAGTCATTCCTATCTTCGTAAAAATATTATTACCGAGTTTGTATTAATTGGAGGTATAGCAGGCTTTATGGCGGCTGTCTTTGCCATGTTGGTGAGTAACCTACTTGCTTATCAGTTGTTTGATTTAGCACCAACGATTAACCCGTACTTGTTGGTGGTTGGAGTGGTCGGTGGCGCGGCGCTGGTTGGAGTAGGAGGTTATATGAATTTGCGGGGACTGTTTCAGGTTGCGCCTAGAGCGTTGTTTCAAGAGTAGACTATTTCGAATGGGTAGTGGGTCAAACTTGTGGTTTTAAGTAATACTAATATATTTTCTGTAGGTTGGTGGTGACGACTGTATGGACACAGGAGGTAGGGTAACGCATGGAGCAGTTACCGAGGAACGAACCCCAACATGATGCACTTTGTTGGGGTTCCTAACGTCACCCCAACCTACCCATCTTTTGTAGGGGCGAATTCATTCGCCCAGTGTTAAGTCTGGTGACACGAGGCTATTACGAATGGGTAGTGGGTCAAACTTGTGGTTTTAAGTAATACAAATATATTCTCTGTAGGTTGGTGGTGACGACTGTATGGACACAGGAGGTAGGGTAACGCATGGAGCAGTTACCGAGGAACGAACCCCAACATTAGTGCTGCATCATTTGTTGGGGTTCGTTCGTCACCCGCAACCTACAGATTTTAATAGGAATTTGTAAGTATGGCTGAGACAGCTACGTAATCAGGTTCCTTTCTTAAGCAAACACACGTCAGAAAACTTGACCTTGTAGGTCTAGGTTGGTCTAATAGGTCTAGTTCTATAAAGAGACAATACAATGATCGTCAATATCTCAGAAGCCAAAACGAACTTATCAAAATTAATAGATAGGGTTTACCACGGTGAAAAAATTGTGATTGCTAAAAACAACCTGCCTATTGCAGACCTCGTTGTGCATCAACCTACAGGAAAGAGAAAACTCGGTTTATTGAAGGGAAAAATATCTATTCCAGACAACATCATGGACGAAGATGATGAGATAAACGAGATGTTTTACGGGAAAACAAAATGAAGATTCTGTTAGACACCCACATCTTCTTATGGGCTATTTCAGAACCAGAAAAAATATCAACCGATAAACTCAAAGAGCTGGAATCCTTATCGAATACTATCTACGTTAGCTCCATAACGCTGGTCGAAATCATGATCAAAAAGTCCATCGGCAAGCTGAATATTGATTGTGACTTTATTAAAATTACCGAAAGTAGTGGTTTTGAATTTCTAGATTTTAATGCGCAGGATGCATTAGCACTCAAAGACCTCCCTTTACACCATAAAGACCCTTTTGACCGAATGTTGATTGCTCAAGCAATGGCTCATAAATATTACCTGATGAGTGATGATGGTAAGTTTAAGAACTATGAGTGTAAGTTGATCTAAGGTTTAACCCTAGATTCCTCCGTGCCGCTTCAATCTTCCCATTATCGCACTAACCTCTTTTCCCTTTTAAGCTTGGTTTCTAAAACCTACACATTGTCAATAAAACCACCGTCCTATATAGTAAGTCTAAATGAAGTCAAGGGCTTGCTATGCAAACGACATCAACGGGTTCTAAAGACACACAAACCTATCAACTGCTTAATTTTCATGATCCAGAAACGGGTCGTGAAATAGCCGACTGCCTGAGCAGAAAAGACTCTGTGCCGCTCATCTTAAAAGCAAATGCAGACAGTGGGCGAAACTATTTGTTAACAGCCTTTTGTCATCAACACCCCGAATACGAACTCATCAACTTCACCCTGAAAGCAGAGCAAGAACAATACCCAGCGTTGTTATCCTATCTTGATAACAACCTGACTCAAAAGCTCTCGGAACAAGAGAACAGTAAATTTCACCGCTTGCTTTCCAAGCTAGAGCGCTATATTGAGCCGAATATACAAATAGGCAAAAAAGACGTTACAGCCACTATCAAGCTGGGGAATATCCTGCAAGATTTGTCAGCCCTGTTTCTCAAACAGAAGCAGGATGCTGAGGTAAAAAAAGACATCACCCACACCGCCAAAGAAGCCTTGGGGGTATTGCTCAAAGCACGGCTTCAGCATCAGCAAACGGATAAAGAAAACCAGCAACGGCTTATCCTGCATTTACAACACGCAGAAGTAATCAGGCTAATTCCACTGACGGCTTGGGATATTCAAGACCTCTGCGAAACCCTTAGCTACAGCAATGAGGCGGGTAAAATCCATGTGGTGTTTTCAACCACTGAACCCGATATTGTTGCATCCTCAGAACTTGCCAGTTTACGTGACGCGGTTGAAGTGGCAATAAACGCCACGATGACCTTCACCCAACTTGAAGAACGCCTACACCTACGCTTTCATCCTAATATTTTAGGTGCTAACGCCCCATCGAAGCCAGGTTTACTCAAACGCTGGTTTATTCCCTTTGATCAGCAACATTGGCAGAACAATCAACAGGCGATACACATGCTGCATGATGCCAGCCAAATCAGCGATGACTATAAGCCGGTAGATACCCAAACCATTGCTCAGCAACTAGAAAAACTACTTCATGCAGGGCTGCTTCATCAACAACAAGGCTATTGGGAAATACCCGCCAACAGTGACCAAAAACAATTAACGGAGTTGTTGGTTAATCCCTTAAAAGACCGCTTGCAGCAGCAGCGAACCCAATACAATAGCGATGAAAAGAAAGCAAAAGTCATCGGCGAGTTTTTGGATTTAGCCACCCTCTGCCATCCCCACATCCCTTGGCAAGCCATCATCACCTACTTGTCGGATCGGCATACCTTCTCAGCTGAAGCACTAGATTCATTATTTCAGCAGCTATTGATGGAAGAACCTGCACTGATGCAGTGGAACCCTGATCAAACGCAGATCTCGACTCGCTACAACAACGAAGAAGAACGTACCGCCCGTTATGCCAGTGAGTTATTGTATGCTCACGAAAACTTCCGATCACAACATACACAAAAAATACACGCTCACTACTTTCTGGAATCACTCCCCGAATATTTGCCCGCAAAACGTCGTTATGCCGCTTTATTTCTGCAACTGGCAAAAAAAGCAGGCGAACAACACTATGCTACTTGGCGCAATACGTTTTATTACTGGATAGATGAACAAAAGGCACCTTTGCAGCAATATCTCTATGAACAACACCTGGCATGGGGTGTGCTTACCCCGCATAGATTGCTAATGAGGTTAAATGACAATATCGAAACATGGATGCCGATTAAATCGAGAATTCTGATTGATGCAGTGGGAAACTGGCATCAACAAACCGATGGGATTCAAAATGACGAAACAGAGTGGCTTTACTGGTATTTGAAAGGTTGGGTATATCAAAATCAGGGGGAGTATGAGCAATCCGAGCTGGCTTACCGTAATGCGCTTGAGGTCGCTAATGAATGTTTCTCAGAGAATCATATTAATATAGCTAACACCTTGAACAATCTCGCTCTGTTATATAAATCACAAGGCAAGTACGAGGAAGCGGAACCGTTATATCAACGATCTCTTTCGATTAAGGAAAAGGCACTGGGAAAAGATCACCCGTCGGTGGCGACTACCTTGAATAATCTC
>CAZDMX010000186.1:0-5152 GCA_964506085.1 uncultured Thiothrix sp.
AGATTTTGTTTATAGGCGGCAGCATCTATCAGTATCAAACGATCCACTTCCCAAGATTCATTCTCTGCCATTAGCGTGAGTGCCAATGCCACTCCACCCCCCAGAGAATGTCCAACCAGCGTAAGGTGATTTAATTGATGTTGCTTGATGAAATGTTTAACGGCTACAGCTTGATCATAGATTGAATATCGCCCGTCTTTTGGTTTGGGCGAATCTCCAAAACCTTTCAAATCAAGATTAATGACACGATGGTTTTTTGCCAAATCATCTTCTATATAACGCCAAGTGTAGCCGCTCTCGGCAAAACCGTGTAGCAATAATAAAATATCACCTTTACCCTGATCTTTATAACTAAGTTTGATTTCAGGCGGCTGGTTTTTACCTTCGACACGTTCTTCCCAAGTGACAGGTAAAGAAGAACAGCCTCCCAGCAATGTAACTATGAATAAAATTCCACTCAACTTAAGCAGAGATTCCTTGATAAACGTGCTCATATCTTTTTCCGCAACTGCTCAGGGATACTATGAATAACATTGTAACTAAAAGGTGTCCATCGGCTAACCGCAACACCCGATTGACGTAGTACATCCCCTACCCAAGTGTTACAAGTATTAAAGACATTATATGTCCCTATGGAATAGTAAAAGCGATCATTAGTGTCATAGCCTAATGCAAGAATTTTAGGAATAGAAGATTGGAAGGTCTCCACTATTTTTTGTTCAATAGTATTGCTTATTGTTTTATTAATGTGCAATGGAGTAACCTCCATGCGGAAATGGCTGATGCTGGGTAAATAGCGGATATGCAGTGCTGACGTTGTATTAGTAAATAATGCTTTAAGTGCAACTGAGGCCTTTAAGTCACTCCAGTTCGGGGTGGACTGATAAGTCTCCAAGTCTCCCCAACCTACCAATAAATAGCCATTCATGGCAGGTACAAGTTCGGGTATTAGCGTATCCCATGCAATGGAAGATTTTGATAAATCAATGAGAATGTTGACGTGCGCCAGATCGTGAGTCAATGAAATGATGCCGTTTTTTGTTAATTGATTACTTTTATTATCACCTTGCTGTAAATTTGCAGGAAATAGCATTAGCAAGGCCGATATAGCAATGTAAAGTAGAATGGGAAAAACTAAACCGAGGATGATTTTTATGAGTAGCTTCATATTCGCCTAAATCCTCAATTGCAGGTTTAACGCTGTGTTATTTCTTAACCTTGTCACGCAAATAATCCATGATCTCATCTTTTGCTTCACTCATCACCGAACCACGATCCAGGCTATCCAGAATCTCTTGTACTACAAATTTTGGTCCCGCATCGCCCCAGGATTTTCCTTTGGATAAATAGCTCTGGGTAACTTGCCCTACAATAAGAGTGCTGTAGTAGGCAACCGCACCTTGTGTAACCGCTGTTAGCAGGGTGGAAAGCCCGCCCGTACCTAGTTTCAACGCTGAAGAAATAACATGTGTCGCCCAGAACGTGCCATACAGTAGCAGCATTTGCGCGGCTATGGTTTTCACCAGCGTACCTGCTTCTGATTTTGACATCGGTAATCCGTAAATATGCGACAAGTGTACAATCATGCTCACGTCTATTGCCGCTGCTGCTAACAAATCAGCAATAGGGATCGGGTTGATAGCAACGGCAACTCCTTTGCCAATACAGTACATGTGAATGGTTTTTTCAGCGACTTCTCCGCGCACTTCGATAATGGACTGCCCTACTTTTTCGCTGAGATTGCCCGCAAATAAAGTGGCGTTTAATGCACTTAGTGTCTTCCCTTCTGATTCTATAATGTCCCATAAGCGGGATTTTAGGTTAACAATATCAACCGGACGCTGGCGTACTGTTTCATTTTCTGAGCCGTCTTCATCAATATAAATGACTGTTTGTTTAGCAGGCTGTGCAGCGGTAAAGAGAATATTCTCAGCCGTTATAAATCCCTTCACCCGTTCGCGTATGATTTTCCTCAGTTGGAGCTGTTCATCCTCGGTATATTGATCTGATTTATTGACAACTAGCAGAATCGGACGCTTATCATCAGCTATTATTTTAAGTGCCTCCATTTCTACATCAGTAAGATCACTGTCGATAACAAAGAGTAAAAGGTCAGCACGGCTCGCCACCTCATGTGCCATTTGTTCGCGCTCTTCACCTTCAATCTCATTGATGCCCGGTGTGTCAAGCAGAAATAAACCGCCATCCTGATACTCTTCCCAGGCTTGCATACCGACGGTTTTAGTCTCACCGTGCAGGATACTGGTACTAAAAACATCTTTGCCTAGCAAAGCATTCAATACGGATGACTTGCCGACACTAACGCGACCAAACACGGCGATATGTACATGTCCATGCTCAAGCTTACTGAGCATGGTTTGAATCTCCGCATATTCGCCTTTCAAAGCACTGCGGATACTATCAGGCACGCGAGTATCATCTAGCAACTGAGCTAAGCTTTCACGCGCTAATTCAAGATGTGTATCTCCGCTCTTTGTAACAGCTTTTTCTAACAACTGTTGATCTGCATCACTTGCAGCATTATTTTTCTTTCTTGCTGTCAAGAACCAGTCTGGCAAAGAGTTTTGCACGCGATTCCATATTTTCACCCAGCATCTCCTTAAAAGTTAATGAGGCTGGAGCAGGTTTAAGCTTTCCGCGTTGCTCCAGTGTTTTTACAATAGCCCGACCCAGTGCATCAAAAATAATGCCATAAGCGACTGCGTGTACTAATCCACCCGTTACGGTGCCAATACCGGGAAAAGCTTTTAATCCATTACCGGCAACTGCCATTAATAAAGGGATACTCTTTTTCATATGCCCCTGACTAAAATTAATGAAGTTGTCGATATCTAACTGACGTGCAGGAACATTGTACAACTGACACAGTTGCTTCACCATCATCGTTCCTAACACACCTTGAATTACCAGATCAGTACCAGGGCTGATTGATGCCATAGCTCCCAACACTGCTTTGCGGGTTGAGCTTTTAACAATAGCCAAGCCTTTCTCACGCTGAAATTCAATTTTTGCAGTATCCAGTTTTTGCTTGACCAGTACAAAAACACTCGCATCTCTTAAGGTTTCAAGAATATCAGCTTGTGCATCAATTTCATCTTGTAACAGTTGAGTTAATTCTGTTACATCCGCCTTTCTGGGGCGAAGTACGACTTCTTCTTTGCCATCTGCATAAATACGTACAATTTCTTCCATACCCCCTGATTCGGTAAAGGCTATTTTTATTTCAGTCTGCAAGCGTTCGTTGATGCGCTGGTGGATTTGTTGTTTGGTCAGATCATCCAGTCTGTCGCTTTTGTTGATAGCGATAAGCATGGGTTTACCAAAACTTTTAAGTATCTGAATATCTTCAAGCTGAGTCCGTGTAAGGTCAGAGTCAGTCACGTAAATGACAACCTGGGATCTCACCGCCTCATCTTGTACGATAGCATCCAGCTTCCCTGTAGCTTCATTTCTTCCTGGCAAATCAGTGAGGATCAATTGATCTCCACTGGGACTACTCCAAACATATTCTGTCACTTCCTGAGTCGAGCCACCCTTGATATGTGTTTCTATTTCAGCATCAGGTAAGACAGCTTTGATAATGGATGATTTACCTGTACTCACATCACCAAATAAAGCGATATGAATGCTTCCTGCTGCTTTACGTTTTTCAAGTTCTACCAGTTCTCCACGCAGTGTGTTCGTGTCCATGCCGGCATTTTCAGCATGATCCAGCTGTTTCAAAATAGAGGCTTTATCGACACGTTCTTTTTTACTCAACACGCCACTCAACACACCATTCAACACACCTTGGTTAGGTCTAAGTAATTTATATAACGTGATAACAGCGACAACGATAATAAAACCGATACCGGCTAAATACCCATAAAAAATGATATCGGGTAGCGTTTGTAAACGATCCCACACATCCAATGCAGTACGTGTTGCAAAGAAAATAAACAACAAAAGCAATAGCGTGGACATGATCACAGCAAAGGCCAATAGGGTTTTTAATTTTTTACCTGCTTTTATCATTGCTGCTATCCTTACTTGGCAATGCGTCGCTGTCGAACCGCTTCATACAAACAGATGCCTGTAGCAACGGAGATATTCAAGCTTGAAATTTTTCCTGCCATGGGCAAATTTAGTAAATAATCGCAGTGCTTTTCTGTCAATCTTCTTATACCTGTACCTTCTGCACCCATCACCAATGCCATTGAACCGGTAAAGTTCTGCTCAAATACATCACCTTCGGCTTTATCACTAGTACCCATGATCCAGACTCCCGCATCTTTCAAACTCTCCAGAGTACGGGCAAGATTCGTCACCTGAATTAATGGCACAAGTTCCGCTGCACCCGAAGCCACTTTGCGTACAGTAGGTGTTAAACCCACGGAGTTATCTCTGGGAATTATAACCGCATGTACACCCGCTGCTTCAGAAGTTCGTAGACAAGCGCCTAAGTTATGGGGATCAGTCACGCCATCGAGGATCAATAATAAGGGTGGTTCATCGAGATTAGTCAATAAATCAAACAAGTCATTTTCCGAGTACGCATCCGGCATTTGATACTCTGCAACAATATGTTGATGTTTATTACTTTTTGCCAGTTTCTCAAGTTGTCTAGAATCTGCATGACGCACCTTAAGCCCCACTTTTTTAGCACTGCTTAAAAGCTGAGAAAGACGTTTATTGGGCTGTTGAGTATCAGCCCACAAGGCGAGGATATTTGCAGCATCATTCTCAATAGCAGTGAGGACAGCATGAATGCCATGGATCGTGGTTTTTGACATCTATGTTAATCCAACTTGAAACGATAAAGGTTAATTATAACGACTAAATAGTGTGTTTTTGGATTAATTTTGTTTGTTGGTTCTATCTTTCACGAGATTCACGGACAGCATTTAAGATGTCTGCTGTAGTTGCGTTTGTTTTGATCCCTTTAATATCAAAAGGAGACTTCCTGGTTTTTAATTTAGGTATGATGGAAAAAATATTCCCATCCTTTCTTTTTATTATAACTTCTTCTTTTAATGATATATTTAGAACTTCAGATAGATTCTGTCTTGCCTCTGAATATGTATATACTTTCATGATTGTACTCCTATCAACGGAATTCTAAGTTCTTCAGCTACTGATCTCATTCTTCTAT
>CAZDMX010000187.1:0-5114 GCA_964506085.1 uncultured Thiothrix sp.
TAGAGGTAAGCCCAAGGTTTTCATTAACCCGCACATCTCCTGATAGAAAATGACCTTTATCGTTTTCAGGTAGTAAGTTGCTATCGCTACTGATTAATTTACCCCCTTCAAAACTTCTTAATTTATCGGCTGTTTCTTTATTTGATCCATAGATATTTGAGCCGTCAATATATGAGGTAATGGCATTTTTATAGATTTTTTTACCCGTCGCGTCTGTTGTGCCTTCAGTACGTTCAAACTGCATAGTTTGAGTGCCTGTTCCCTGTGGATCAAAAAATCGATCACCTGTTGGGATATCAATATTGGCGTGGTCGCCTTTTTTATCTGGACTTAAAGTAATGTCGTGATCAATAAATTGTCCCCACAACCAGAACATATCACTAAGTCCCTTTTTGTTTTCAGTGTTATCTGTCTGCGCCATGACCTCATTGCTGATGGATCTTGGGTTGCTCAGGTTTAATCCGCTCGTGCTGTCTTTACTCCCTATACCACGAGAAAAATCCTTTGGAATGATGCTTATATACTCACTATTAATCGCGCCCATTGAAGTGCTGTTAGCGTTGTTTTTACTGCCGTCAAAGGTTCGATATAATTCTTTTTTTGTTTGATTTTCAGCCTGTAGTTTTGCTAATAAGCGTATAATCATACGGATAATCAATTTGAGGATAATCTGGTTATTTAATTGATTTCCTTGAAATGCAATACTACTACTGTTGCGCTTTCGTCGTGAATTATTGTTAAATAGATGAGTACGTGACTGTGAGTGGCCATTTACTCCATTTCTCCCTGATTTATTAGAGGCTTGATGGATGTTACGCGTAAGTTGAGTGCTTTGATGCGAAATAGAGCGCATGGTATCTATCCTTGTAGTTATTATTTAATGCTAGAGAGATTGTAAAACCCTATATGCCGTGAATATGAGGTCAAATAGTTTTATCTATATGCAGATAATCTTATATTCTGTTGGATATGGATGGATAGTCCTTACTGGATAATCATAATGATTTAATTGATGAGTGGAATATATTTTGGATTAGGATTATAAGTCGTTTTATTCTAATATTCGGCTTAGTCGCACCAAAGCATAAATTTAAGTTTATAGGTAGGTTAATGAATTACGATGGAATAGAAATACTTCCCTTACAGGACTATACGGAAAAGGCGTATCTCGATTATTCGATGTATGTCATTCTGGATCGAGCTTTGCCGCATATAGGTGATGGTCTAAAGCCTGTACAAAGAAGGATAATTTATGCCATGTCTGAGCTGGGTTTATCAGCAGCATCCAAGCATAAAAAATCAGCAAGGACAGTGGGTGATGTTCTCGGTAAATTCCACCCGCATGGTGATACCGCCTGTTATGAAGCGATGGTGTTGATGGCGCAACCTTTCTCCTATCGCTATCCTTTGGTGGATGGGCAAGGTAACTGGGGTTCACAGGATGATCCTAAATCCTTTGCAGCTATGCGTTATACCGAATCCAGATTAACGCCATATGCGAAAGTCTTGTTACAGGAATTAGGGCAGGGCACGGTTGATTGGACGCCAAATTTTGATGGCACTTTGCAGGAGCCGTCGTTACTACCTGCGCGGCTACCTAATATCTTACTAAATGGTGGTATGGGCATAGCCGTTGGAATGGCCACCGATATACCCCCTCATAACATGCGAGAAGTGGTGAAAGCCTGTGTGGCTTTACTTAAAAAACCAACCACTGACCTGCAAGAAATTTGTGAGTACGTGCTGGCTCCGGATTATCCAACCGAAGCCGAAATTATTACCTCACGTAACGATATTCTGGTGATGTATGAAAAGGGCTTGGGTTCCATTAAAATGCGCGCCCGCTGGGAACGCGAGAATGGTGATGTAATTATTACCGCACTGCCATATCAGGTGTCAGGTAGTAAAATCATGGATCAGATCGCTGATCAAATGCGCGCTAAAAAGCTACCGATGGTTGATGATCTTCGTGACGAGTCAGATCATGAGTTTCCAACCCGTTTAGTGATTACACCACGATCAAACAGAGTCGATCTTGATCAGCTCATGTCACATCTGTTTGCCAGTACTGACCTGGAAAAAAATTATCGTATTAACCTGAATATGATCGGTACAGATGGTCGTCCAACGGTCAAGAACCTTAAAGCGATATTAGTTGAATGGTTAGAATTTAGACGCCAGACTGTGATTCGTCGTTTGGAATGGCGACTAGATAAAGTACGTAAGCGCTTGCATATTCTGGAAGGTCTATTAATCGCTTTTCTGAATATTGATGAAGTGATTGCGATTATTCGTAATAACGATGAACCCAAGCCTGTATTGATGCAGCGATTTGAACTGTCAGATCCTCAGGCTGAAGCTATTCTTGAATTAAAACTACGCCATCTTGCCCGTCTTGAAGAGATGAAAATCAGAGGTGAGCAGGAAGAATTGGCGAAGGAAAGAGACAAGCTTGAGGCTTTATTGAATTCCCCACGACGTTTAACCACTCTTATTAGAAAAGAGCTGGAAGAAGACGCTGAAAAATACGGTGATGATCGTCGTTCTCCTTTAGTTGAGCGTGATGTCGCACAAGCACTGGATGAAACAGCGTTACTCCCCTCTGAGCCAGTAACCGTTGTGTTGTCTAAAATGGGTTGGATACGGGTTGCCAAAGGGCATGAAATTGATGCTACGTCATTGAATTACAAACAAGGCGACACCTTTCTTGCCTCCGCTAGAGGTCGTTCTAATCAACAAGTGGTGCTACTGGATAGCACAGGTAGAACATACTCATTGTTAGCGCATAGTTTGCCTTCTGCTCGCGGGCAAGGCGAACCAGTAACGGGCCGATTTTCAACCCAGCCTAACGCCACCTTTATGAGTGTTTTCATGGGTAAAAATGAAGCGGCTTACTTAATGTCCAGTTCCTTTGGTTACGGTTTTGTTTGTCAGCTTTCGGACATGTATACACGTGCAAAAGCGGGAAAGGTTACATTGACAGTACCCAGGGGCGCTAAGGGGGGTGAGGGAGCTAAGGTTTTAGCGCCTGTCTTAATCGAAGATCGAGAGAATAGCTGGGTTGCGGCAGTGACTAGTGCCGGTCATTTGTTAATTATCCCTATTATTGAGCTTCCTCAGTTGAGTAAAGGTAAAGGCAACAAGATTATTAATGTTCCAGCTAAATTATTGAAAGCAGGTGAGGAAGATGTTGTTTCAGTAGCAGTGATTCCCGCAGAAGGTCAATTGATTGTTCACGCAGGCAAGCGGCATAAAACGATTCAAAAAAGCGAGCTGGATGAATACAAAGGTGAACGAGGTAGACGGGGTAAGTTATTGCCTCAGGGCTATAGGAATGTGACGCGATTAGAGGTGTCTGATTGATTCATAAGTATTTGGTTCTTTGCATAAAAGCACGTTCCTTAGGTCAGACTTCCTAAAACAGCTGAGCAAGCTTTTTAGCTAATGATTTATCAATGTTGGGAAAAACAATCATTAGGTGCTTTTCATTAAGAGAAGAGGGATGAATGCCTTTTTTTCGAAAGGCTGTAATCCTTTTTCCCGCATCTGGGTGTACCCTATAGACTTCTTTTATCAGATTAAATGCTTTCCTGTATTTGGGTGAAGCAATATAGTCCGGCTTAATTTTTATGCCTGTTTTTCGGGTAGCTTGAATAGAAAAATAAGTAGCTAAGCCTTCTTCAAAAAAGGTAGCACCTTTCTTGCCGGGAGCAGGAGCAACGAGTGCATGAAAGACTTCATGAGCTAGCTGGAAAAGTGCCTCTTTTTGATCGTGAGCGGCTCTTTTTGATAGCTGAATAATAATGTTCTTTTTACCTTTATGAGAAAATGGATGCCAGTTTCTAGGTTGCTCCCTATCGGTAAATTCTGTTCCCAATACAGTCCAGCTTTTATCGCGTTCCCCATACTCTTTCTCTGCATAGCCAAGTAGTTCTCCGAGTCTGGATGCCAGTGTCCATGTGTATCCGCTTTTAGTTTTATGAGCAACTATCTGATTGCTACAAAAAAGAGGTTCAGTGGTTGATTTTTTAGCGTTGGCAGTTAGGGGGAAAATTAGAAAAATAATCCAAAGGGTAACAACAGGTTTCATCATTCTAAGCACCGTTTAATAAGGAGTTTTAAACTGTAGCAGTCGGTGGCGGACAATGCTTTACCATTGGTAAGTTTGGATGCTCCATTGGTCATTTAACATGTATGTTAACGTCTAATTTGGTAGGGAGTTCAGCTACAATTCAGCAGATAATTATGGAGGGGTGCTAGACTTAGATTATCAATAAATCTTTGTTTGACAGCTCTAGTTTTAAAACGAACTAAGGAAGGTTTGAGGAAGCTAGAATGAATGCAATAGGATTTAATCCCAATCAAGACGTTGCTAACAGGGCAACCAACAATATAAAAAACACACTTAAACCCGCAACCACTTTATCAACATCCCCCAAAATTGACCTACCTGATGATGTATTGTCTTTGTTAGTAAAGATGATTGCTGATTTACTGGGTGTTTTAAGGTCTGATCAAAGGTCTGATCAAAGGTCTGGTCAAAGAAATGATCAAAGGAATGATGCAACCACAGAATTACCTCAAGCTTTTAATCCGCCCGCCATTCCCAGCTTGACGGGTGGAAATACTGAACTTCCATCAGTGAATGCAGCAGATAGTGGAGTAATAAGTGGCGCAGCAACAGGTAGAACGCTAAATGTAGCTCCCTTACCCAGTTTAGTGAGTTCAACAGGTAGCCTGTCAACCACAGAATTACCTAAAGCTTTTAATCCTCCAGCTATTCCGAGTCTGACGGGTGGTAGCACTGAACTTCCATCTGTAAATGCGTCAGATAGCGCACCTGTGCGGGCTTCTTCAAACTCAAATCAGGCCGCCGCCAGTGCATTCACTATTCCAAGTCTCTTAGGGAATGGAGGGGGTAGCACTACAAGTACCCGTTCATTAAACAATCCTAGTATTTTCATTCCTAGTTTGTTGGGCAATTCAACATTATCTGCTTTATCATCAACACAGGGCTTTTCTCTGACGGGTGTGAACGGTATTGTTGATAATATAAGTACAAGTGATTCTGAAAACTCTAGTGGAACAAGGTCTAACCACTTTAAATAATAATA
>CAZDMX010000188.1:0-5050 GCA_964506085.1 uncultured Thiothrix sp.
GGAAAATGTTGACTTCACCCGTAGAGTGACTACGAATAAAGCCAAAATTTTCCAGCAATCCCTTTGTCTTCAGCACTCTAGTCATTCTCGCTACGTTTCAACTGAGTTTTTTAGGTTAAACGTAACGGTATTTCACAGCGAATCACGAATTTTAAGGTAAACTGGCATGAAACGTACATTTCAACCTAGCAATTTGAAGCGCGCACGTACACACGGCTTTCGTAAGCGTATGCGTACTGTTGGTGGTCGTAAGGTATTAAAAGCGCGCCGCGCAAAAGGCCGCGCACAACTTACACCGTCGCACTAAATAGCAGATTAGCTAGCAGCAACTGAGTGGATCAAAACCCTGAGCCAGCAACTTTCCCTAGATACTTTAGGCTAACCGAAGCCAAACAGTATCAACAGGTTTTTGCTGGCTCTTCTCGTTTTGGAAACCGCCATATCACGGTATTAGCGAAGGAAAACCATCTAGAGCATCCCCGTTTAGGCATGGCTATTTCGAAAAAATGTGCCAAACGAGCCGTTGATCGTAACCGAATCAAACGTATTATTCGGGAAAGCTTTCGGGTTAATTGCTCGACCTTACCCGCAGTGGATATGGTCGTTATGTGTCGTCCACTTATTCTTGAACTTGATAACTCCAGCCTTTTTCAACAAATCGAAATGCAATGGGGCTATCTACGCAAAAAAATGGGCTCTGCCCAGCATTCTGAGGCTCCATAATGGATCAGCAACGTCCCTTACTCTATCTTACCCTTGTCTTTCTAGGTTTTATGATCTGGACTGCCTGGCAACAGGATCATGCACCTAAACCAGTTTCAGCACCCACAACTACAGTACCCAACGCTAGTAACCCTGCTGCTAACAGTATTGACGTGCCTGAAGCATCAGCTGGCTCAGGTCCTTCCTCTGTACCCACTAACAGTGGCAGCACAACCACTGCGACTAATAGCTCTATCATTCATGTAAAAACAGATACCTTACTCTTCGAGATTAATACTCGTGGTGGTGATATCGAACAAACAGCCCTTCCAACGTATCCCGTTAGCATTGATGAACCAGACACACCTGTTATTATTCTAGACCGTGCTAAACAGTACTCAGCACAATCGGGGCTTGGCCATAAAAAGGTTTCGGGTCAAAAAAGCGACGAATTAGCTCCCAACCATTATGCCGACTATACTTCCGCAAGCACTGAATACGTTTTAAAAGACGGTGAAGATACGTTAGTAGTTCCCCTTACTTGGACAAACGACAAGGGCATTACAGTTACCAAACGTTATATCTTCAAACGCGGGAAATTTGATGTTGCCGTAGAGCACGAAGTTGAAAATGCTTCATCGGTTATGTGGTCTGGCTTTGAATATCGTCAATTACGTCATGGCCCTGCTGAAGAAATGACAGGTGGAATATTTGGCGGCGTACGTGCTTATATCGGTCCCGCTTTTTATGACTATGAAGATGGAAAATACATATATGAAAAGTTGAAATTCGGCGATTTTGACGAAAAACTAAACAAAGAAATAGAGGCTGGATGGGCAGCCATGCTAGAACATTATTTTATAAGTGCCTGGATCCCACCTCAAACTCAAACCAATACTTTCTACAATAAGTTTATACCTCACGATACCACACCTAACCATATCTTAGGATTAAAGACATCCATAGTGGATCTTGCTCCAGGAGCAAAACATACCTTTAGAAGTACTTTCTACGTAGGCCCTAAAACCCAAGATGAATTAGAGAAACTTGCGGACGGACTAGGTCTTACTGTTGATTATGGAATTTTCTCGTTTATTTCTAAACCTATATTTTGGCTACTTAAGGTGATGCACGGCATCTTTGGCAACTGGGGCTGGGCAATCATCTTTGTGACCGTCACTATCAAGATTATCTTCTTCTATCCCTCAGCTATGAGCTACAAATCCATGGCGAAGATGAAGAAACTTTCACCCAAGATGAAAGAGATGCAAACGCGTTATAAAAACGATCCTCAAGCGAAACAGAAAGCCATGATGGAATTCTATCGCAAAGAGAAAATAAACCCCCTAGGTGGTTGTTTGCCAATGCTAATTCAGATTCCCGTATTTATGGGTTTGTATTGGGTACTGCAAGAAAGTGTAGAGCTTCGTCAAGCCCCGTGGTTAGGTTGGTATAGGGATTTATCTATTATGGATCCTTTCCTGGTGCTTCCGCTATTGATGGGTCTCAGCATGTGGTTCCAGCAAAAGCTGAATCCACCGCAAATGGATCCCATGCAGCAAAAAATATTCCAATGGCTACCTGTTGTCTTCACGGTCATGTTCCTGTTCTTCCCGGCAGGTCTGGTTTTATACTGGCTAGTTAACAACGTGCTTTCCATAGCCCAGCAGTGGTATATTAACAAGAAAATAGTTGGTGACGGTTAAAACATACAGCGCAACAACTATTGTCGCCATTGCGACCCCCAGTGGTCGCGGTGGTGTTGGTATTATCAGAATATCCGGTGTCAAAGTTCGCGACATCGCACTAGAGATTCTCGGTATTTTCGCTAAGAACACCAAGAACACCTTCCCTACTCCACGTAAAGCAACTTACACACCCTTTCTGGATGCTAATCAACAAACTATTGATGATGGAATAGCTTTGTATTTTCCTGCACCTCATTCCTTTACAGGAGAAGATGTATTAGAACTTCAAGGCCATGGCGGACAAGTTGTGTTAGATATGATGATGCGTCGATGTCTGGAACTAGGTGCGGTGATGGCAAAACCGGGGGAGTTCTCCGAACGCGCTTTCCTTAATGACAAATTAGACTTAGCACAAGCTGAAGCTATTTCTGATCTTATTGATAGTAGCTCAGAACAGGCAGCTCGATCTGCCATACGTTCTTTACAGGGCGAGTTTTCCAACAAAGTAAACCACCTATTAAAAGCTCTGATACAGCTACGCATGTTTGTAGAGGCGGCTCTCGACTTCCCCGATGAGGAGATAGATTTTCTCGCTGATGATAGTGTTATCAAAAAATTAGAAAATATCAAACAGCAGCTTAATGAACTGAGCAGCACGGCCAAACAAGGAAGTCTGTTACGTGATGGAATGCACTTAGTCATCGCAGGGCGACCTAATGCGGGAAAATCCAGTCTACTCAATGCACTCGCAGGCCAAGACTCAGCCATCGTCACAGAAATTGCTGGCACCACCCGCGATGTACTACGTGAATCTATAAACCTTGATGGTATGCCTTTACATATTGTCGATACCGCTGGACTTCGCGAAAGCGACGATCTGGTTGAGCAAATTGGAATTCAACGGGCTTGGCAGGAAATTGAAAAAGCTGATTTAATCTTGTTATTGATGGATGCGCAAACAGGGCTTGGAAAAGAAGAGCAAGAAATCCTTGAAAAGTTGCCTTCTCAGTTACCGGTTTTAAAGGTTTTTAATAAAATAGATTTGCTTAGTGAAACAGACCCGTTAGTTGCCGATGGTAGCCCGACAGATAATAGCGCTATCAATATTTCTGCCAAGTTCAATACAGGTATAGACGCTCTTAGAGAAGCGCTAAAAGAAAGCATGGGTTATCAAGCAGCATCAGAATCAACCTTTATCGCACGTCGCCGGCATTTACATGCGCTCCAAGAGACCCAAGAAGCAGTAAAGCGAGGGAAAGCTCAGTTAACAGACTTTAATGCGGGAGAGCTACTAGCAGAAGAACTTCGAATCGCTCAGGATGCTTTAGGTCGAATAACGGGTCAGTTTACACCGGATGATTTATTAGCCGAGATATTCAGCTCATTTTGTATCGGGAAATAAATAATAAGGCAAGGCGCAATAAATAACCCACCATTATTGCGCCGAATTTTATCCCTCTTCTACTGCAAAAGGCAACTCTAGCACCTGTGCAGAAGCACCTTCCGCACTAGCAAGGAACAGCGGCTTATCAGCCATCGCTATCTTTAAAACTGCCAGTACTTCAACTTTTCCATCGGGGTTCAGCACTGCATTTAATACCTTACCTGCTTCAGCCACTTCACCTTCAGCTATGATCAATTCACCCACATCAGGAACTTCATCAGTGGCTATTTCTAGTCTAAATACACGACGTTTATTCTTACCCAAATACTTCAATCGAGCGACGATTTCCTGCCCAGGAAAACAGCCTTTCTGAAAATTAACACCCTCAATTATTTGCAGATTAAGCATCTGCGGAATCCAGGCTTCCTGACTCGCTTGCGTCACCACTGGTAGTCCACTGGCAATGTTCAAATAAGTCCAGATATCACCACTTACAGGTGCAACCCGTGCATTGAGTTTTTGCCAAAGTTGCGAAGCATCTTCAAACTCTCCAACAACTTCGTAACGTGGTTCAATACCGGGAATTCTAATAACGCTTAAATTATCAGTCGTAATAACGGCATAATCATCAGAAACTAGTTCACCTTCGCAGCATGACTGCCAGCCTTCTACTATCTTCGAACCCGCGAATCCAAAGTGGACTATAGATTCTGTTACATCTTCCAAAACCACCTTAGAGCGCATCACATACATGCGTAGTCGCTTTAGCACGTATTCTATCAAATCAGCCGACAAGGACAAATAATAAGAATCCCCTCGTTTATGGATAATGAAAGTAGCGATAGTACGCCCTTTAGGGTTACACCATGCGCTTAATTGTGCCTTCGAATCCGTTACAAACTTGATATCATTGGTTAACTGATTCTGTAAAAAATCAGCTGCATCTTCGCCTTCTACTCGAATCATGCCAATATGCGAAAGATCACACATGACACTGGCTTGAGAAGATGCCTTTCTTTCTTGATCGGGATTGCCAAAAGAGACTAACTTATCATCCGCAAATTCTGCTCCTGTATCAATAAGTAGCTGTTTCCATTGTTGTAGCATTACTGTATCTCCTACATAGATATATCGAGACCTTGCACAACACAGACTTAGTCTGATTCTGAGTGTCTGGAAGAATAAAGGTTATTGTTTTTTGAAAATGCAGCGCAGATTAACGCTTTAACCTAAAAAACGCAGTTGAAACGTAGCGAGAATGACTAGAGTGCTGAAG
>CAZDMX010000189.1:0-5041 GCA_964506085.1 uncultured Thiothrix sp.
TCTGTAACAAGCCCATTTTCTTATTCTCTTATTATTTATTTTATTTTTATTTATTTTATTTCAGTATGACTTTACTGGTGCTTAATTTTTGATCTTTAACTACTCCAGTCTTACCCCAAAGTTCAGCACCATTTTCTCTCCAGGCTGCAAGGTAATTGATGCCCCGCCTACACTTCCCCCCGTAATCACACCGTCTTGACCCGCCACTCCACCCGTCATATTCCCCTGTGTCACATTCGGTAAGCCGCCATTATTGTGAAAGGTGGTAAAAGCAGGAGCGGCATCATCTATACGCACATTGTTAACAGGTTTAGCTCCGACATTGGTCGCAGTTAGTCGATAGACCACGCAGGCTTGTGGATTGACCTGAAAGGTTGTAGCGGCGAACACACCGGAGTCCGACACCCCATCACAGTCATTATCAGCAGATTGTTCTTTGCGGATATTCACTTCAGATTCATTGACCGTAGTTAAGTCTATTGCGGTATCGGATTGTGGCTGACCATTACAGCTTGTAGCATCGCCATCACCGTCATCCTGATTTCCTGAGACGGTCAGTGTTGTTGTGTTTTTTGTACCCATGGCTACCGTTGCGGGTGCAAATAGCTTTACCAAGACAGAAAAACTTTCACCTGGGTTAAGTACCTGATCTGTCAATGGTGTGTCGCCACTATCCAGTTGCCCATCACCGTTTACGTCTTTATAAATAATGGATGACCAATCTGTCTGGGTATCTTGTGTACTAATATTGATGCATTCCAGTGCCGTATTGCCATTGTTTGCAACGATATGACTATAAACAACGGTGCTACCCGGCTGAATCTGGCCTTGTTGATCGGGTTCAATACTTAATGCAGGTAGATCATCAATAATCACTGCATCGTGCTTGATGTCGCTCACCCCATTGAGTGGCGAAATAGCCTGAAAATAAACAGAATGTACCAGAGGGTTTCCATTGGCGTCTTTATCCGCCACTGCATTCGCTGGGATAGTGACTACTGCACAAACTTGCTTATTTCCCTGTGCTGCTATCACGCCTGTTGAAGTAATTAGGTTGCCTTGTGTTGAACAGTTATTATTGCCACCATCCTGGTAGAAATGTATTTTCCAGTTCGCAGCTACTTTCCCTGCAACAAAAGGATCTTCCATGCTGTACTTGAGCTGATAGCTGCTGTTGATAGTACTGGTGTTGTTCACAAATAGATTGAAAACTGCTTTGCCTCCGGGTGACGCGATAACGGTTGTTACGGGATTCGTTTCTGGCCCTGTTCCCACGCCATCAGCTGCATTCCCTGCGGCATTGTTGGTAAGATCAACACTCGCTCCGACTATGTTCTGCAAGCTGTCGGTCACGCTGTCACTGATTGAGGTATCTATAGATGAAGTGGCAGTTTTAAGCACATTAAAACCTGCCCCAGCATTGTTACCCGCCGTTGCATTGACAGGTAAAACGGCTTTGAGTACCACTTTGAACTGTGCATTAGCGGCAAGTGGTCCGGTATCGACTGTACCGTTGCTGTTGGTATCCAGTAATGGAGTAAAGCCATCTTGTTTGTAGAGTTGAAATACTGTGCCTGCCGGGAATGGATTAGCAATGGAATCATCAATGGTAATATCAAAGGTATCCGTGCTATTGCCTTTGTTACGAATAATATTATCAAAAGCCACAGTTTCGCCCAGATTGGCAGTCGCTACGATAAACGCATCGCTATTGCCACCCAGATTATCGGCATCATCCGCTGCATTAGTGTCTGAGCCGTTTGCTCCCACCGCAGGTAGCGCTAATACTTCGTAGGGTACTTTGTTGGAAGGGATGCGTGGCACAATACCTGCCCCATCGTCATATTCATAATCCGCGTTGTTATGTAGTTTTGATGCTGATACTCCGCTGTCAATTTGAGCCTTGAAAGTTAGGGTTCCTGAGTCTCCTGCAGCAACCGTTCCAATAATGGCAGTGACCTGTTGTGCGCTATCGCCAGATGAAGGTAAACCACTACAATTAGCTTGATAAGCACAATAGATAATGCCTGTTTGGTCATCACTATTGTCATTGTCGGTAAGTACCGTAGCCCCGGTCTCACTCCATTTTGCTGAACCCGCCACATAAGACATATCTGTGGGTAAAGCATCAATAAGCGTGACATCAGTAGCGGCTTGTAGACCGTTATTTTTATAGGTTAAGGTCACTACAAACTGACTACTCGGAGAATAGCCCGTACTGGCACTCATGCTCTTGGTCACATCTATGATCGCTTTATCAGAAAGCGTCACCG
Organism: uncultured Thiothrix sp.; assembly: GCA_964506085.1. GTDB lineage: Bacteria > Pseudomonadota > Gammaproteobacteria > Thiotrichales > Thiotrichaceae > HyVt-477. The sequence continues at coordinate 2,274 of CAZDMX010000189.1, forward strand.
TGTCTTGATTAGATTGCGTGACTGCATTATCGAAATCACTGATCCCCGTGATGGTAATCTGCCCCTGATCACTCACAGCAGGCCCTGCTGCGGGTAGCGTTGTCGCCACTACAAAGTAGAAGGCTTCTTGTGCCGATAAGTTCCCTGTGTCGCTGATCTCTGTATCATTGTCAGGTAATCCATCCTGATTGGTATCGGCATATATTTTTACGGCGTCAAAGTCATACTGATCACCCGCACTATTGTTAGTTGCCGTCAGTTCAAATTTGTCAATATCATTACCTGTGTTGGTCAGGATATGGGGGAAATATACGACATTGTCGAGTACGCCAGGTTTCGTCTGGTCTTGTGTTAAATCCATAGCGGCTACATGCTGAATCAGTGTTTCAACGAGGTTAGAGGTAGCTACCTGTTCCACTCCCGATGCGTCTTTGTAGGTTGCCGTAGCCTGATTTTTAATGAGCGTACCCGCCAGTGGTGAGGCTGCATTGACTGCAAACGGGAGTAGCAGACTGAGCATCAATAACCAGATTAGCTTGTACTGACTTTTATTTTTATATTCCATGACGGTTTTTGCCTGATTTTTATTATTTTTATTGACTGCTGGAGTCCGCTAACGTAACGCTGTTTGTTGGGGTTCCTTCGTCACCCACAACCTACAACCACTGTTTTTACAACATCGTACCAAGGGAGAGGAGACTTCAATCTCACGCTCTATCGAACAGGAAAAGGAGCCTTAAAATCTGAGTGCGCTTGCTGAACCTTCAATGCCATAGGTCTACCGTTCTTATCCAGTAACATTAACTCCACTCGCCTGTTGACTGTTCTTTCTTGTTCGGATTGACCCAGTAAGGGCAGCTCTTCACCTAATGGTGATACGGTAATACGGTTTCTGGCAACTCCCATTGTTGTCAGATAATCCACTACCGTTGCCTGTCTGCGCAGGGCAAGTTTTTTGTTATAGGCACTACTGCCTTTGAAATCAGTAAAGGACTGTACATTGACCATTAAATCCATATTTTTATTTAATATAGCTACATCCGTTGCCAGACGTTGTGCTTCTTTGACTTCCAGCGATGACAGGTCAAAACCAAAATACACAGCGGGTTCCCAGGGCATACCATCTACGCCTTTATCTTGGTAAACAATTTTATCCTTGTAGATCACTTTGTCTTTGAATTTAACCTTTTCTATTATTTTCACTGTTGCGGGTGGTAGATCACAACTCTTATCATATTTGGCAAACAGGTCATCATTTGTCGCGCACCCTGATAGCAACAAGACTGTGCTAAAACTTAAAATCCCTATTCTTCCTGTTTTCGCAAGTTGCCCTGACATCCATTGGTTTTTATTATTCATTCTTATTCTCCAATATTTTTTTTATACTATATTTTATTATTTTTGATCGTCTTTCTTCAATGATTACCCAAGTGCCACTTTTCCGACCCTTCGACAGGCTCAGGGTGCTGCATAACAGTATCCTGAGCCTGTCGAAGGATGCGGATGTCTTGCACTAGGATAATAGTGCTTAGACAAGTGGAGTGATCAGCTACTCTTATATAAGGACATCTCTATTAATTGCCTTTTCGCCCGATTCCTGCGTTGGATCATTTTTTGCGATCCTCATGTACCCTTGTACACTGCGGTTCTCAAAAATGATCCGCCTTGGACTCGAACGAAAATTCTAATTAATAGAGGTACCCTTAAGCAAACTAATCTCTTGAGAACCAATCTGAAACCTTGTCAAACAGGCCTCTCTTTTGTTCGTCTTCTCCTGCATCAGAGTCCACTTTGTCCGTTGTGGGTTTCTCCTCACCACTCAACCAGTCCAGACTGTTTTCATCGACTTTATACTGCAAGCCCACGTAAACACCTTGTTTGTTATAGCCTTCAGCATCAAGATCCTCTTCTTTAAAGCCTATAATGTTATAGCCACCACCTACGCGCAGGTTCTTTTTTACCAGGTAGTTAATTCCAAAACCTGCGGCATACTGATTTTCAGAAAGTGAATCGGTAGCCAGAATTCCGCCGTGTACATCTGCATCCCAACGAGAAGTAATATCCCAGATAAACCGACCATCCAGTACTACCGCATCAGAGGTGGTGGTTGTATTCCCCTGTTCACATTCTTCAATTTTTCCACCTAGACGACCTGAAATAGTTTGGTCTTCGTTAATTAAGTAGCTTTGATGAGTTGATAATATATGGGTACTACAATCCACTTGTCCGGCATGGCCTTGTTCCAGCTTGTGCTGATAGTAGAACAACATATTGTGTTTGTTATCTGTGCGTGGACGACGAGAAATACCTACTGTAAAGGTGTTCGAGGTTATAGTTTCTCCAATATCGGGATCTTCGATGCGTATCCTGTCTTTAGCTAGCAGACTCCATGCTTCATCAAGACGACCCACATAAGCCGCTTCTACACCAAAGTAATCACGATCATCGTCATGGCGTAGTTCGATACGTCCACTTTTGCGGTGGTTGATGCTACGGGTGTCTTTAGCGCCTACTGAAACAGCCACCGAGTTTTTGCCATTGCCCTTGAGATTGTTGATAACTTCCAGCCTTGGTGAAATGGATAAGCCTTTTTCCATTTCATAGCTTCCACGAATACCCGATGCTGTCTCCATATCACGGCCATCAATCGCACCTCTTAACCGATACTCTGAGAATATTTCGGTTGATTCCATGACATCAGATTTCACCCCGATAGCGAGGGTATCCTGAGTCTGGTCTGTGCTTAATCCACTCACTCCGGTAAGGCT
>CAZDMX010000190.1:0-5039 GCA_964506085.1 uncultured Thiothrix sp.
CTTCAGCACTCTAGTCATTCTCGCTACGTTTCAACTGAGTTTTTTAGGTTCAACCTAGTAATCGTAACTATGGCTGAGATATCTGATTAATCAAGTAGGAATATTACTGAAAGGCATCAACTATCCAGTCGATGTCATATTCACCTGAAATATCGCCATCAATGGCAACCACATCGAACCTTGCGGAAGCATCTGGTTCATGTTGTTGCATATACAGCAGTGCTGTTTTAATCACACGTTGTTGCTTTTGATGCGTTACGCTAATAGCAGCTCCCCCGAAGTGTCTATTTTTTCTGTAGCGTACTTCAATGAAAACCGTATTTCCTCGTGTTTCATCGCACATAATCAGGTCAATCTCCCCTAATCGGCAGGTAAAGTTTGCGGTAATGTATTTTAGTCCTTGTGTTTTTAAATAATGACAAGCGAGTTCTTCTGCTTGATCACCTACTTGTTTCGTCGTTAGTTTAGTTAGTCCTAGTTTAGCTAAACCGCTTAGCTTGACCAGCTTACTTGGCTTAGGGCACATACGAGATAGGTGTGCCGTTTTTGAAAGTAGCCCATTCTAAGGTGCGATGAAACCTGCCATCACTGCTGTAGCTGATTTTCCCGGTTTTACCATGAATAGTTGTTCCTTGCTTTAGCTCAGCTAGTTTTTGAGAAATGACAAAGGCATCCTGACCCAGAGCATAGAGACGGGGGTATTGTTGAGTGGGGCTTTCGTTTGAAGCCAGGACACTTGGAATTTCGGTATAAATAATACCATTAAGGTTGTTGTCTAACGAAGGCGATGGCCGGCCGCTGTATATATGTGATGTTGCATACACCACGGGTTTCTTTTCACTACTGCTGCGTGAAAGTGTTCGCATAATAGCGGGGTAAATCAAACGAGCCTGGGTGGGTGATGCGGCCATGAAGATCATGTCTGCTGAGCTAGCAGCACTGAGTAATTCTGCTACGTTGTGGCTATAGTTCGTTGCCCTGTTTGGATAGCGAACAACTTTTTTGATCTCGCCTTCTCTTGAGCGATATGCAGCGCTAAAGGCATTCTCTAATCGTTTGCCCCATTGGCTATCAGGAACTATCACGAGTGCTCGTTTTTGACCTTTGCTGGCTGCCAGAGTAGCAACCTGTAGTGCTTCGTCTTCAGGAAGCAAACCAATTTGATAAAGGTTGCTGGGATGGCTTAGGGTTGAGGGTAAATAATTTAGGCTCAGTGCAGGTATTTGTAAGTAGCCATTACGTGCCATTGAGGCAATATTTGATTTACTAAAAGGGCCTAAAATAAAGCCAGCGCCTTGTTGCAATGCCTGATTATAAACGACCGTTGCATCAAGTTGGCTAGTATCATATTTGCGCAGTTGAGTATCAGGAGAGAGCTTTTTGTGAGCATCTGCAATGCCGCGAAAGAGATCGTTGCCAACATTGGCAAAGCGGCCATTAAAGGGCAGTAAAACTGCGATAGATTTGCCCACACTACTTGTAGTGGGAGTGCTTGAGGTTGTGTTTGTGTTTGTTGGTTGCCCCTGATTGTTGCTAATACTAGAGCTAATACTGTCTGCGGGGTGGTTGGGGAAGTTTTTTCGCCAGTTGAGCAAGTTGTTATTCAGCGTAGCATCAGCACTATTTAATTTATTCAGGTGGGCTAAATCTAGCCAGCCTCGAAAGGTGTGATGCTTGGCTTTCTTGCGTTCATAGTTTATCTCAGTGTTCGACATTTTATTCAAATGCTGCCAAATTTGTTCACGATTATTGGCGCGATTCTTAGCATTTTTAAGGTAAGTATGTTGACGAACTCTTTCTTGCGCTATTTTGAAATGATTTTTAGTGTTGTCGGCTGCGCGTAGACGGGTTAGTAATATTTTATTGGCTAGTCCAGTAGCCAGATTGCTGACATCCGTGGGAAGAATGTCCAGAGCGATATCAGGTTGTTTTTTAATAAGCGCAAGTAGCGCTTTTCCATAGTTATAGCGAGCCTTGTTATTAGCATCCAGCCGGGAAGTGCTTATGCCAGCAAAAAACTGCTGCATCAGGTTTTTATCTTGTATCATCGCTGCGACTTCAACAGCTTGAAGCATGAGTCGTTCACGTTCGGGGGATGAGGTGTCTTGTCCGGCGGCAAAATAGGCATAGGCCGCATCGCGCTTTTTACCTTGTTGATAAAGCGCATTAGCCTGTTTGATTTTATCAGTAGATGCTGGAGGTAGAACTACAACGGGGTCAGCAGCGGGTGGTGGTGTGGATGCAGTAGGCAAGGTATCACAACCCGTGAGGTAGAATGATATGAATAGTATGCAAGCAATAAGATTTAAATTTTTCATAGTTATATAATAGATTGCCCTCAAAGATAAATAATTATACAGGAATTACGTGTGCAAGGAATACAAGGAACATTGTTCATCGTGGCTACGCCCATCGGAAATTTAGGCGATATGAGTTTTCGTGCGGTAGAAACCTTGTCTAAAGTGGATAGAATCTACGCAGAAGATACACGCAATTCAGTCAGATTGTTACAGCATTATGAAATCAATAACCAACTAGTAGCACTGCACGATCATAATGAAGAACAAAAGATTAATGAACTTGGTTTGTTGTTAGCTGACGGTAAGAATTTGGCATTAATCAGTGATGCAGGAACGCCTTTGATCAGTGATCCGGGGTATAAGCTGGTTAGAGAACTAGGTAAAAAAGATGCCAACATTGTCGCTATACCAGGGCCTAGTGCAATCATAGCGGCACTATCTATTGCGGGAATTGCAACAGATAAGTTTACCTTTGAAGGGTTCCTGCCAGCGAAAAAAGTGGCTCGCTCACAGGCGCTTGAAAAAAATATAAAGCAAACCTATTCACAGGTTTATTATGAATCAAGTCATCGTATTGTTGCCACTGTCGAGGCTATGATGACAGTGATGGGCAATGATAGAAAAGTAGCGCTGGCTCGTGAGCTAACCAAAGTCTATGAGCAAGTCTTTAGAGGAACTCTGGAAGAACTACTTGTCTGGTTATTGGCAGATTCAAATCATCAACGCGGTGAGTTTGTATTGATGTTGGCGGGTTATCAGGGTGATAGCTCGTTGACGGGTTCCAGTATTGATAATGAACAATTATTGCGAATATTGATTGATGAATTGCCAGTAAAACAAGCTGCTGCTATTGCAGCAAAAATATCGGACTTGTCAAAAAATGAGGCCTATAAATTAGCGTTGGAGATACGAGGATAGATTTTATTTGTTTTTTTCTTTGTCTTCCTCCCTTTTATAAATCCCCAAGATAGACTTTTTCTTGTTAAATCATCTAGGATCAATAAATTTACTTATTATATCTATAGAAAAATCTAGGGATAGATTTTTTGACATACTAATATCTCTGTAGCATAGTCCGATAGTTTTTCAGCTTAGAAGCTTGGGGCGGGCAATAAAAATAATGGGCGCAAGGGTCTTATTTAAACATAACATAATGTTTATTAATAAATTTATCAACATTCTTCTTTTACTGGTGTTACTACCAGTCGTGGTGTCGGCTAATCCCAAAGAATCTTTTCAAAGTCGAGATAGTCGAGATAAAAGTGCAGGTCAAGATATAAGTCAAGGTACAAGACAGAATACACACGACTTATCAAACTCAACAACAGGAACCATAATTCGCGGAGCGTCAACTAAAACACCGGTTGAACCTATCGTGCGTGAGAATATTTCAGCTCAACACGATGAAGCAATAAAGAAAGTAGCAGAAAAAAATAATAAATTATTAGGTCCTCCCAAGCCGGAGTTTTCGGCTGCTATTGTTATCCCCCCTGCGTTTGAAAGGGTGCGTGAATTTCATAAAGGCAGTGCACCTGTTCGAGTCGATGGTAAATGGGGACTGATTAATACTAAAGGAGAGTGGATTCTCGCTCCCACCTTTTCTGAAATTGGTCAGTACAATGAAGAAGGCATATTGCCAGTCAAAGTAGCTGGCAAGTATGGCTATATAGACTCTACTGGCACACCTATAACGGACTTTAAATATGATGCTGTTAGACCCTTTTCGGAGGGTTTGGCGGCTGTGAAAATTGATGATCAGTGGGGATATATTCTTCCTGATGGTCAGGAGTTTATTGAGGAAGGCTTTGAGGATGCTGGCTTATTTAAGCAAGGGGTTGCACCGATCAAGTTTGCTGAAGGATGGGGCTATGCTTTACTTGAATGGAGTGAAGGCAAGTCTGGAAGAGGCTGGTTATTAGATCCTCTTTATCAGCAAACTTATGAATTCTCTGACAGTCATGGGGTGATTAAAGTAGAGCACATGATGGGGCTTGTTGATTTGGATAAAAATATTGTTATAAAGCCCAGTTTTCTAGGTATGAAAAAATATACAGAAGGACTCTTGCCAGTATCCAATAAACTTGGTGAATGGTTCTTTGTGGATAATAAGGGTGAAACGGTTATTGGTGAAACGTTTGAAGCGGTGTCATCTTTTTCAGAGGGGTTAGCAAGCGTTAAGAAAAATGGAAAATGGGGCTATATCAATAAATTTAACGATGTGATTATTCCTTATAAATTCGATCGTGCTTATGATTTTAATGATGGTATAGCGGTTGTTGCCGAGGGTGATGATCGTTTCTTCATAGATCAACAGGGTAGAGCATTATCTGAAAAATTTGCCGATGTTTATCGTGTCAGTGAAGGTTACGCGGCTGTAAGAGTAGGGGAGCAGTGGGGTTACGTGTTTATTCCTCCTGCTAGAATTGATGGAAGCATGGATAGAAATATTGAGAACCACGAGATTCATACCCATCCCAATAGATTTGCAGTAGCGTCTAGTGTTCAGACAGGCTCCTAGTGCTGCCTATTACCCATAAAGCATAACTGGACTTTTCGGCTAAAGTCGTACACACGGGGTGTATGAAAGTTCAACATCAAATCAAACGTACTCTGTCAGAAGAGACTCATATATCATCCCTTAAAAACTTACTTGAAAGCACCGCCTTTACGAACAGAGCCGAAGCAACCAAAGCCGTTTGCAAGGAATTTAATTTTTATAATCACAAAGGCAAGCCTCAA
>CAZDMX010000191.1:0-4998 GCA_964506085.1 uncultured Thiothrix sp.
CGTCTTATATATTCACCCGGGTCGTTACCTAGTTCTCGGACGGCCTCCTAGGAATGCGATTAAATGGATGTTTAACCAAATTAACATAGACATACAATAACAGTATTGGGCTAATTAAATTATGAGAGACACAACCCATTATCATTAGATTATTTATTGTTGGACAATGATGGAAATGGACGGGTTGTTGGAAATGACTTTATTACCAAAGTATGCTATAGATTAGAGGAATAATCCTAAAAACGTAGTTGGCCGCTACGAAGTTTCATCAACATCATGATCAGCATACAGAAACGTGCTGATTAGTCATTCACTTGTTGAGTGAGAGCGCTACAGCATGAAGAGTAACTCTGCTGAACTGACTAGTTATATGAAAAAACTTGTTGAGGATCAATCATTAATTCCTTTTTTCATTACGCTATTCAGCTCAACATAATCACTCTACAAGCTGTCCAACTGCGTTTTCTAGGATAATAATAAAACCATTAAATCAGTTTATATCAAATAAACTGTTGCCGAGGGCTAAGAGAATGTCAAGCTATTCTCAGCACATCCAGATGTGCTCAAATCTTTATTGCGGGATACTTTTAAATAAAGTCCCATCCCTTGTATGTATATGCATGGGGTTTTTTCTTTTATTTTCCATTATATCAACGGCTCAAGCAGCAGAATGTAACGATGGCATTGATAATGATGGTGATGGTTTAGTAGATTGGCATTATGATTTGGGGTGTACTGATGCTATTGATATCAGTGAAGGGGGACTTGCAACAGGGACTATAGAAAATGGTTGGACGGTCATTGAACCTGCTAATGACACTAAGGTTTACTACGTTAGTGATACAGATGGGAATGATGCTAATACTGGATTGTCACCCAACACCGCATTAAAGACCTTTGCAGCCGCTTTCGCAAAAACTACTGATAACAGCGCTGATTGGATTTTGTTAAAGCGGGGCGATACTTTTACCGAGAATATCTCTATCCGATATGGAAGGTCTCAATTTGAACCTTTTGTTATTAGCAGTTATGGAGAAAACACACAACGTCCATTACTTAAAACAGGCTCTAGCGATGCGATACAAAATGACCGACTTAGTTTCCAATATTTTTCAGTGATTGGTCTGGATTTCTACGCACACACACGTGATCCTGCTTCTGCTGATTTTGTCAACTATGACGGTGGCGCAGGGTTTGATTTATTTCGACGAGAGGGTGATCCCGGAAATGGGGTGTTGATAGAAAATTGTGCTTTCCGTTATTACGGGGGTTCTGTTGTTCAGGGTGATCCGGGTAGACCCACTGATATTAAAATCAGAAGAAATATATTTGACCATAGTTTTGCTGTAGAGGGACATTCGCAAGGATTGTTTATGCGTAATGCGGATGATGTCCTGATGGAAGAGAATATAATGGATCACAACGGTTGGCTCATTCAGTCTATGAGCAGTGGTGCAACCGGGGATGGCCAAGCAACTATCTTCAACCATAATACCTATTTCAATGGATTACATAATTTAGTCTATCGAGGTAATGTCTTGATGCGTGGTTCGGCCATGGGCAGTAAATTTACTGCGTATGCAACAGGAGGAGCGCAGAATTACGATATAGACAACAACCTCTATCTGGATAATGAGATAGGTATTGGCATGGGAAGAAACTTTGATCCTATAGCACATCGTTTCAACAATATATCAATAACCAATAATGTGATGTTAAATATGGGTCGCTCAAGACCTACTAACCGAACGCTTGGATGGTACTTGTTTGCGGATTCAATAGACAATGGGTTGATACAAAACAATTATTTCTTGCGCAATACAAACCAGATTGTAACCAATACCTTTGCCATACAGTTAGATGGCAACGAACGTAATGTAACCCTGAGTGACAATGTGGTTCATGGCATTCATGGATCGAGCGGAAATTCGTTGATTAATTTATTGGGTAATAGTAACTCTCAAGGCATCACCTTCGCTAATAATCGGATTTCATCTCCTGAGTTTGCCAGGAGCTTGGTCAATTCTGCTGAAGCCTCAACCTCAAATTTTACCTTCAATAATAATCAATACTCCAGTAACCGAGAGGCAGCTGAGTGGTTTAATTTAGCAGGTGTAGAATACGATTTTCCGGGTTGGGTAGCCCAAACAGGTGAATCAAATGGAACTAACAATGCCATTAAGTTTTGCGGGAATAATAGAAATATAGAAACCTATCAAGAGAGTATTAGCCAGGATACACGTATTGATTCATTTATCAGTGAAGTAAAACAACAGGGTAAATATCATTGGCGCACTGATTACGATGTCTCTAGTATCAATAACTGGATTCGTGCTGGATTTGCTGATTGTAGCAGCATGAGTACTAATCGTGATGGTGATATTGTTCCTGATGGTGCTGATAATTGCCCTCTGGTCGCTAATGATGGTCAGGAAGATCAGGACAATGATGGGATAGGTGATGGTTGTGATCTCGATCTTGACGGCGATAATACTGAAAACTTTGTGGACAACTGTCCCGTCCACAGTAACGCAAATCAAAATGACGATGATAATGACGGTATAGGCAATATTTGCGATATAGACTGGGTAGGGCGGTTGCCCATTAAAGGGAGTAGCGATGAGTTTTTAGATAGTACCAAGCTTGTTGACTGGCAACGCATTTATCAAAGCGAAGGGTGGATAGCTAATCCCTTAGAGGCTTGGTCTATTGATGGTTCGAGTTCCATCGGGAATATGCTGTTAATGCCACATTCTTCTTCATGGTTCGATAACATGCGGGGAACCTTGGCCTATAAAGAAATTGTTGGTGATTTTGTTGTGACGGCTCATCTGCGAGTCTATAGCCGTCACGATAGAGCCGATCCAATCGCTAACCCCAATCCTGAACCGCCCAATAGGCTGTTTTCTTTGGCTGGCATCATGGCGAGAAATCCTACTAGCGTCACTCAAGGCGCTCCTTTGCCTTATTCTGACGCAGCACAACCGATTGGCTCAGGGGGGAGTGACTGGCAATCAGGTGGCGAGAATTTTGTATTCCTGTCTTATGGCTCGGGAGGTAATCCTGGTACGCACCAGTATGAAGTTAAAACTACAACGGATAGTGATTCGATACTGTATTACGAAAGTCGTGGTGTACCCGAGACGGGAAGTGAAGAAATCTGGTTGCAGATGGTGCGTATTGGTCAAATATTATTAGTATTACGCCGACATCCTGGTGGAGAGTGGATTATCGAGAATCGATATGATCGGCCTGACTTTGGCGATACGCTACAAGTGGGTACTACTGTTTATACGGATTGGAACCGAGTTGGTTCTTTTAATAATAACTCAGCCAGTAGCTTTCATCATAACTACCTGGTGGTTGACGATGCTAATGCACAGCCCGATTTAATTGCACATGTTGATTATATGCGCTTTCAACGCCCCAATCCTGCTCTAACAGCTGCTTTGATAGCCTCATTAGATGTGGATTCCACCGCTAATGGTGCCTCTACAGATACCGTACCCTTGGTTTTGTTAAGTGATTCAACGGCTGCTCAGTATTTAGGGGATAACGCTAATACAGTCTTTAGCGATAATGATGGTGATGGTGTTCTGGAAGAAACTAGTGTGCCTAATGCATCAGGTGCAGAATTCGGTGATGGTAATGGAGATGGTATCCAGGATAGTACGCAAAACCATGTAACTTCACTAAAAAACCATAATGATAGTCAGTGGTTCACTTTTACTAACACTAGTAATGGAGCACATTCGAATATAGTAACAGCAGCAGCTCCAGTCACCGTGCCTGTAGATAACCAACTCATTTTGGGTGCTGCTCAATATGATATAGCTACCGCCTCTGGGGCTAATGTTACTATCGAAGTTTATGTTGCACTTAATACAGGAATACAAGGTTATTTGTTGCTGAGTAATGAAGGTGTATGGGCAGACCAGAAAGCCGTAGTCACACATGCAGGAAATAAAACCAAGCTAGTGTTTACGGTTACAGAAGGAGGAAGTTTCGATCGGGATGGTATCGTCAACGGCATACTACAACTCGCTCAAGGTGGGGTCATGGTCAAGTCAGGTCTTGATGTCTGGCCTTATGTGTATCTATTTGGTAATGTTGATATTAATACGCAAACGCCTGTGCAAAGCTTCAGTATTAAAAATATAGGTAGTCGTGCGCTTAATATCACGGGTGCAACTACGACAGGAAATGATGCAAGTCAGTTCGTCATTAGCAACGATACTTGTACGGGTCAGGCTTTGGCCGCAGACGCTACTTGTACCCTCTCTGCTAGTTTTCAGCCAACTAATATCGGTTCGAAATCAGCCATGCTTACGGTGACCACAGATGATCCTGATAACGCAACAGCCAATATCTTTCTAAGAAACCACGAAGCTGATAAAGAAGAGTCTGAAAGACGCTTGCCACCAGTACTCAATTCATTTTCGATAGAAGATAGTGCAGGGCAGGTGGTGACCAGTATGCAATCCAATACAACTTATACTATCAACTGGTCTATTCTTGGATATCATGAAGATTATAACTCGATAGTTGCGTTGTTTAATTGTACCGGGATTGCGGATGAAACCAGTTGCGGAAACAGCTTTGGGGATAGTAATCGCTTTGAGGATTCAGGGATTATCGCCAAGGATGTTCCCGCAACGAATGGCATCTGGTTTCATGGCGACGTACAATCCAAAATCTTTACCTTTAGCTATACGTTTACTACACCAGTAGTAGGTGTTAGCACACCCATTGTTATTCGCTTCTATCGTAAGAATAGTAAAGATCAGCAAGTAGGTAATGGCAGTTTGTCGTTGATTATTCCGGGTAATCATGCAGATGCTTATTACGATACAACGGGAAGGCGGGTGAAGAATACTATTGTGCCTTAAATAGAGAACATCTTCGATTTATGGTGTCCATAAGCTTAGGTAAGTTTCCAAGTATGATTATCCTAAAAAACTCAGTTGAAACTACTGCGAATGTCTATAGCACTGAATC
>CAZDMX010000192.1:0-4978 GCA_964506085.1 uncultured Thiothrix sp.
AAGAGCAGTGACTTGAGCTGCATCAATAGTAATCGTAATCGTTGCGTTTGCACCAGTAGTACTATAAGCAACTCCTTCTACAATACCTTGGGCGCTAGTATTGATCCCTGCCGTAGTAGCATTTGTAGGCATTAAATCTTGTGAAATATAGAACTCAGAGACAGAAGCTTTAGCGGCAGAACCAGCGATAATTGCTTCCGATATTTTCGCACGAGTTGTGTAGTCTTTATAAGCAGGAAGTGCGATTGAAGCAAGAATACCGATGATAGCTACTACGATCATTAATTCGATTAATGTGAAACCAGATTGTTGTTTTTTCATTTTTATTATCTCCGAATAGGATTAGTTATTTTATTGTTATTAAACATTGAACAATGTGTTCGGGATATATTATGCAGATAGCGTGCCAATTCTTGTAATCAAGCTGATAAGTGGTGATGAAATAAACATAATTATGTACTTACAAGTCTGTTGGTACTTTTTCTTTGATGAAGGGTAGGTGTAAAAATGTCATTTTTTGTCACATTGTCCAATCTTAGTGTCACTTTGTAACGTTGTTGGCCTTGTTTCGAGAGTAATTAATTAGTAGCTTTTGACTAACTTTGATGATGTATGGCGCCTTGACAAAAAGACCAGACCAGACCAGACTATATTTTTAAGCTAGGACGTGAGATGTTTATGCAAATAACCAATATTTCTGATGCCAAAGCGAGCCTTTCTTCTTTGATAAAATGGGTTCAAGAAACAGATCAACCTATTATTATAGGCAAAGCCGGTAAGCCCGTGGCTATTTTGTCTGCGTTTAAAGAAGATGCATCACCTCGTCAATTAAGTGGTAGCTGGAAAGGCAAGGTACACATTGACGATGATTTTAATGAGTCAGCTGATGAGCTTGTGGATTTGTTTTATAACTCATCCATTTTCCCTGCTACGAAATGAATCTTTTACTGGATACTCATGTATTGATCTGGGTTTTTGAGAACAACCCCACTCTTTCTGATGCTGCACGAAATGCAATTGTTGATGGTGGTAATAGTGTGTTTGTAAGTGCTGTTTCTGTTTGGGAAATAGGAATAAAAAAGGCACTAGGAAAACTAGATACGCCTGATGATTTACTAGAGCAGGTGAAACACCATCGTTTTACTGAGTTAGCCATTAATTTTGAACATGCTAATGCAGCATCTAATCTACCAACGCTACATAAAGATCCATTTGATCGCATGCTGATTGCTCAGGCTTCAATAGAAAAACTCACTTTGGTTACGCGAGATGGTTTTATACCTGAGTATGATGTGAAGTGCCTTAAAGCATGATGCTTCATTCATTCACGTTCCTAATAGGGTATTGATTATGTTTGTTTTGCTAGTTTGGGATAAAGATTCTATTATTAATGACTAGTGTTGATAGATGTGAGAAATGGGAAAAGAATATGTCTAGTAATCTATCTGAAAACATCGTTTTAACCCCTGAGGAATACCTTGAGGGTGAAGCATTGGCAGAAGAGAAGCATGAATATGTTCATGGTGAAGTTTATGCGATGGCAGGTGCTGAGGATGCTCATGTGATTGTTAGCTTGAATGTTGCACTTGCCATGAAGACTCATTTACGAGGATCTGGTTGTCGGTTATATGCATCAGATATGCGCGTTTGTATCAATGAAAATGATGCTTATTTCTATCCCGATGTGATGGTCACGTGTGATGCTGATGATCGAAAGCGTAAAACCATGAAACAATCGCCTGTTCTTGTTGTGGAGGTTTTATCTGCGAGCACAGAGGCATATGATCGGGGCGAGAAATTTTCTCTCTATAGACAATTAGAGAGTTTACAGGAGTACGTATTAATTGATCCCCACAAGTATCAATTAGAGGTTTTTCGCTTGAATAAACAAAATCGTTGGGAGCTGTTTAGCTTTTCTGGTGAAGATATAACGGTTGAGTTTGCCAGTATAGGTTTACAATGTCCGTTGGTAGATATTTATGAGGATGTTGATTTCTCATCAGATTGATGTTTTGGGAATTCTTATAGTTCTATCTTGTTAGTTTACTAGTTTTTTCATCTATTATTTCCCTGTCGTGTTGATCACTCTATAGCCCTTAAATAAAGCAGCTAACGCTTTCCGTATTACCCCCTATCCGTGTTAGAATCCCGCCATTATTTATATAAAAAATTTACAGATAAGGAGTATCTGCATGGCAGATCAGAAGGCTTCGTTGACTTATCGCGATGCAGGAGTGGACATTGATGCCGGGAATGCATTAGTTGAACGTATCGCCCCTCATGCCA
Source organism: uncultured Thiothrix sp. (assembly GCA_964506085.1). Classification (GTDB taxonomy): domain Bacteria; phylum Pseudomonadota; class Gammaproteobacteria; order Thiotrichales; family Thiotrichaceae; genus HyVt-477. The sequence continues at coordinate 2,287 of CAZDMX010000192.1, forward strand.
AGCGCACCAGACGCCCAGAGGTTATGGGAGGAATAGGTGGTTTTGGTGCGCTTATGTCAATTCCGCCACACTATAAGGAGCCTGTATTGGTCTCTGGCACAGATGGTGTTGGAACAAAACTAATGTTGGCTATTGAGGCAGGTGTTTACGATACCATTGGCATTGATTTGGTTGCTATGTGTGTCAACGACATTATTGTAGTGGGTGCAGAGCCGCTTTTCTTTCTGGATTATTATGCTACAGGAAAACTAGACCTTGATGTGGCCGAAGCAGTTATTAAAGGCATAGCAGATGGTTGTGAACAAGCAGGCGCAGCGTTGACCGGTGGCGAAACTGCAGAAATGCCGGATATGTATTCAGATGGTGATTTTGATCTTGCCGGATTCACCGTTGGTGTTGTAGAGAAATCTGCGGTGCTGGATCAATCACAGGTACAGCGTGGCGATGTGGTCGTTGGTTTGGCGTCTACAGGACCCCATTCAAATGGTTATTCGTTGATCCGTAAAGTGGTGGAAGTTTCCGGTGCTAAGCTTGATATGCCCTTCGGTGATGCTACCTTGGGTGAGGCGTTGCTAGCCCCAACTCGAATTTATGTGAAGCCAATTTTAAACGCGTTAAAGCAGTTTGATCTGCATGCGATTGCGCATATAACTGGCGGTGGTTTGACAGAGAATCTGCCACGAGTCCTGCCTAATAACTGTAAAGCGGTGATTGATTTGGCTGCATGGGAGCGTCCTGAAATTTTTAACTGGTTGCAAACCGAAGGCAATATCAAAGACTCAGAAATGCTACGTACCTTTAATTGCGGCATAGGTATGACGCTAGTAGTAGCTGAAGAGGTTGTAGAGGATATTATTAACAGCTTGCGGTTAAATGATATTGAGGCTTGGACTATAGGGGAAATTTCAGCTGCGGATACAGAAGAGTTGAAAACTACCGGCGCTCCTTTTGTAGAATTCACGAATGGCTAATGACTCTGTCGGTAAGTTAGTTTGTAAGTCAATAGTAGTATTGGTGTCGGGCAATGGTAGTAATCTACAAGCTATTATTGATGCGGTTGAAACGGGACAGATAGCGGCAAAGATCAGTGCCGTTATTAGTAATGTACCCGATGTCTTTGCGCTCAAAAGAGCAAATCAAGCCGGGATTGCAACAGAAGTAGTGGATCACACTCGGTTTGATTCCAGAGAGCGCTTTGATGATGCCTTAAAGAAGCTTATCGAACACCATAACCCCGACCTTGTTGTGTTGTCTGGTTTTATGCGCTTGCTGACCAAGCCTTTTGTACAGTTTTACAAGGGACGAATGTTAAATATCCATCCATCCTTGTTGCCAAAATATCGTGGTTTAAATACACATCAACGTGCTTTAGACGATAACGAAAATGAGCATGGTGCAAGTGTTCATTTTGTGACTCCTGACCTTGATAGTGGGCCGATCGTGATTCAGGCAATAGTGTCTATTGAGGAAGCTGATACCGCGATATCATTAGCTAAACGGGTGTTTAGAGAAGAGCATATTATTTATCCTTTAGCGATTAGCTGGTTTGCCGATGGTCGATTGCGCATGAATGAAACTAATATCTTTCTTGATGATCAGCTTTTATCATCACCGGTTATTCACGAAAAGGGATGATTTTATGAGTAAAGTTATTCGCCTTGGGATCATTATGGATCCTATCCAGTCCATTAATATCAAAAAAGACAGCACCTTTGCCATGATGCTCGAAGCGCAAGCACGGGGTTGGCAACTTTTCTACATGCAACAAGGCAGCTTATTTGTGGAAAACGGTGTGGTGTATGCGGAGATGCAAGCCGTAACGGTACAGGATGTTGCTGGAGACTGGTATATTCTGGACGAGCCGCAAACAATGCCTTTGCATGAACTAGATGTCGCGTTAATGCGTAAAGATCCACCATTTGATATGGAATACATCTATTCCACTTATTTATTAGAAATGGCAGAACAGCAAGGGCTTTTGGTTGTTAACCGTAGCGATAGTATTCGCTCCTGCAATGAAAAACTCTTTGCCACGTGGTTTCCTGAATACACACCAGAAACATTAGTAACTAGAGACATGGAACGTATCAAGAAATTTCATGATCAACTCAAACAAATTGTTGTAAAACCGCTCGATGGGATGGGAGGAGCGATGATTTTCCAAATCCAGCAAGGCGATGCCAACCGCAATGTGATTCTTGAAACCATCACCGATTACGGCAAAAGAACCGTTATGGCGCAGCGTTTCTTACCTGAATTTAAACAAGGTGATAAACGAATTTTGATTATTGATGGTGAACCTTTTCCACATGCTCTAGCGCGTATACCCGCAGAGGGTGAAGGACGGGCAAATCTTGCTGCTGGCGGTAGTTATAAAGGGGTTGATCTCACAGAAAGAGAGTTTGAAATATGTAACCACATCGCGCCGATATTAAAAGAAAAAGGCTTAATGTTTGTAGGGCTTGATGTGATTGGAGATTATATTACTGAGATCAATGTAACCAGTCCGACATGTATACGGGAACTGGATCAAATTTATACGGCAAATATTGCTGGGGTATTGATGGATGCGATTGAGAAAAAGTTACCGTAATTTATATGAGTTTGTTTCCTATAAGTTAAGAAATATAAAATATGTATTAATCGTCCCGTAAGTATTTTCACTGATGCAGCTCCCTGAGCTTGTCGAAGG
>CAZDMX010000193.1:0-4960 GCA_964506085.1 uncultured Thiothrix sp.
CCCGCATTGGCGGCTACAAAAGTCGCTCGCATGGCGACTTCAGTTTTACCGAAACCGACATCACCACAGACGACGCGATCCATTGGTTGTGGTGATTGCATGTCTTTTAGCACTTGTTCAATAGCGCCTAACTGGTCTATTGTTTCTTCGAACGGGAAAGACGAGCTGAAGTGATTGTATTCGACCAAATCTAGAGGGAAGCTATGGCCTTTTTCAGCAGCACGTCGAGCATGAATTTCCAGTAATTCTGCGGCTGCGTCATGGGCTTTTTGAGCCGCTTTTTTACGGACTTTATCCCAGTGTTCTGTGCCAAGTTTGTGGAGCGGCGCGTTCTCAGGGCTGACTCCGGTATATCGACTAATCAGGTGTAGCGAGGATACCGGGACGTAAAGTTTGTCACCGCCTTTGTATTCCAGCATCAGGTATTCGGCTTCATCCAATGTTTGCATGCCTAGATAACGACCGACACCGTGTTCCTCATGAACGACAGGTGCGCCTTCGCTGAGGTCAGTCAGGTTGCGGACAATGGCATCTGCGTCACGCGTGGGTTTTCTGCGTCTGCGTTGTTGCTGAACTTGTTGGCCGATAAGCAAGGCTTCGGGAATAATTGCAATGTGTTCATCATGCAGCCATAACCCATCTATTAACGGTGCAACGGTAATGCATAATGGATTATCGTTGGTTAAAAAATCTGCCCATGTCTCGACGGTAACGGGTGAATACTGATTGCCACGTAGTAGGCTAATCAGCTCTTCTCTGCGTCCGGCAGATTCTGCAATAAACAGAGTTTTTCCGGGGTGACTATCGAGGAATTTTTTTAATAGAAAAAGTGGTGCTTCAGCTCGTGGTTGGATCAGTAGCGAGGGCAGGGGGCTAACATGGTAGTTATTGCAGTTCTTTTCCTGTTTAAAGATATGTGTGGTGATGGTTTGATATTGCTGAATGCATTGCGCTAACTCAGCGGTGGTTAGAAACACTTTTTCAGGAGCTAGTATGGGTCGTTCAATGTTATAGCGACGTTGTTCGTGGCGATCTTCTACTGTTGCAATAAAGTGTTCTGCGGCTTCTTTTATTTCTTCTGACTGGATTAACAAGGTGTTTTCAGGAAGGTAATCAAACAGGGTGGCAGTTTCTTCGAAAAACAGCGGTAAATAGTATTCGATTCCGGTAGGTGCGGTTCCCTCGCTGATGTTGCTATAGATAATGCTTTGTGTCAGGTCACCTTCAATCTGTGTGCGGTAGTTTTGTTTAAAGGTGAGAACACCTTCTTTGGTTAGCGGGAACTCGTGCGCGGGTAGCAATTCAATATGGTTGATTTTTTCATGGCTACGTTGCGTTTCCGGATCAAAACTACGCATCGTTTCAATTTCATCATCAAACAGGTCGATACGAAATGGCTGGCTGGAACCCATTGGGAATAAGTCTATCAATGAGCCGCGTGTGGCGTATTCACCGTGTTCCAGCACTTGGCTGACATGTCGATAACCAGCGCGTTGTAGTTCTTCTCTTAGTAATTCAGTATCTAGTGTGTCGCCGATGTTGAGTGTAAGCGTGTTGGCATTTACAAAATGAGTGGGGGCTAAACGATGCATCAAGGTGGAAGCAGATACAATGAGGATGCCGCGCTGAGTTTTTGAAAGTACCGAGAGAGTTTTTAAACGATCAGAAACAATATCTTCTAATGGCGAAAAGACATCGTAGGGCAGGGTTTCCCAGTCTGGAAAGATATGGATGTCGTTACTGTTAGAGATGTCGTTACTGTTAGAGATGTCATTACTGTTAGAGATGTCGTTACTGTTAGAAAAGAAACGAAGGCCTTCTTCTATTTTATAAGCACTGTTCATGTCGGCAGTAACGACGACGAGCAGACCGTCATATTCTTTGGCGGCATGTGCCAGTATCAACTCTTGCGAACAGCCGTGCAGTTGTCCCCAGTTTATGGTTTTGCTATCAGTCGAAGGAAGGGCAGGATGTAACATGGATGGTGGCATGGGTATTAAGTCGGCATTTAGGGTTAATTTAATTGAGCCGGATTGTAGCGTTATTGGCTAAGTAGTGAAACAATGGCGTGATAATAAATGTAAGGTCTCATAACAGGAAAAACATTGTGGATAATGATTTTTATAAGCCGCCTCAAACCGAGCTAGATTTACCGCCGAAAAAAGAAGGTGAGTTCTATGTGGTTTCGGTACAGAAGTTTTTGTTGCTAGTCATTGCAACGATGGGTATCTATTTTGTTTACTGGTTTTATATAAATTGGAAAAACCAAATGACCGCTACAGGTGAGAAATTTCTACCTGTAATGAGAGGCATTTTTTCGATATTTTTCGCGTATTCTCTGTTTAAAAGAATTGATGGCAAACTGCAACAAAAAAAAACAGACTATGTTTGGTCGGCAGGGACAATGGCTCTTTTTTATATTGCTGCCTCAATACTGGGACAACTTGCGGCTTATGTGGATGATGAAAACATTGCTATGACAATGGCTTTAACTTTTATTTTCTTTGTACCGGCTGTTTATGCTGTTTATAAGGCTCAGGTGGCGATTAATATTGTCAGTGATGATCCGCATGGACTAACGAATAGTTCATATTCAGGTTTGAATATTTTTTGGATAGTGCTTGGAGCCGTGTTCTGGTTACTGACCCTGTTAGGGGTTTATGTTAGTTCGGTCGATGAACAGGGTGTTATCACCCCATTTATGACATAATCATTTTATGGAAGAAGAACGTATACAAAAATTATTGGCGAGGGCTGGCTACGGTTCACGTCGTCAGATTGAGCGCTGGATTGAAGATGGCGCAGTGGTTGTGAATGGAAAAGTAGCGACTCTGGGTCAGAAGATTACCGACCAGAATGAGGTGATACTGCGTGGTCAAAAGCTGCGTTTGTCCAGTAAACTAAATGCTGCGACCAAGGTGCTGCTGTATCACAAAAGAGTGGGTGAGATTTGTACTCGTGAAGATCCCGAAAAACGCAAGACCGTATTCGAAAGCCTGCCAGAACTCAATCCCGGTCGCTGGATTTCCATAGGTAGATTGGATATCAATACCGATGGTTTGTTGTTATTTACCAACGATGGTGAGCTTGCCAATAAACTGATGCATCCTTCTTCTGAAATTGAGCGAGAGTATGCCGTACGAGTATTAGGTACAGTAACCGATGACATGCTCAAAGCCTTGCAAAATGGCATTATGCTAGAAGATGGGATGGGGCATTTCGATAGTATTCGATTCGCAGGGGGTGAGGGCGCTAACCAGTGGTATCACGTTACCCTAAAAGAAGGCAGAAACCGCGAGGTGCGTAGGCTGTGGGAATCTCAGGGCGTGACAGTTAGCCGTTTGCGGCGTGTGCGTTTTGGTAATATTGCGCTGGATCGTAGCTTGCGAGCAGGTCTGTCAGAAGAGTTATCGGTTAAGCGCATGATCAAGCTGTATGAAAGCGTAGGACTGGAGTTTGTGGAGCCTGAGAATGTAGCGGTAGATGCCAAAAACACTCAGAAAGAACGACCCCGGAAGAAAATAGAGTCGGATAAGAAGTCTAGATATTCCAGAGCAACAGACTCCAGAAATAAGAAAAAAAAGGGTTCTAAAAAAGGCCCTTGGGGCTAAGGTGCTTTGACGAAATGAAGTTACCAATCCTTCTTGTCTTAAACTTCTTTCCGTCAAATCACCTAAAGACACTATCAACGAGTATTATTACCATTTGAGATGATCGGAAGAGCATTTACAGAACTCTATAAAGCCTATGGCGAACAGCATTGGTGGCATGCTGATTCAACGTATGAGATTATGTTGGGTGCAATATTGGTACAAAATACGAGTTGGTCTAATGTTGAACTCGCCATCAAGCAATTAAAAAATAATATATCACTAACACCCGAAGCGATCATCGCAACATCAGATGAGCAATTAGCAAAGTGGATACATTCATCTGGCTTCTTCAATGTTAAAACCAAACGTCTAAAAGATTTCACCCAATGGTATCTTGATCAAGGTAGCTTTGCTGTGCTGGACAAACTGGACACGGTGGATTTAAGAGAGCAACTTTTGCAGGTGAGGGGCATTGGCAAAGAAACTGCTGACGATATTTTGTTGTATGCCTTTGAGCGTCCAGTTTTTGTTATTGATGCATACACTCGCAGGTTGTTTTACCGTCTTGGTTTGATTAATGGAGACGAACCTTATGATGAACTTCAGCATTTAATTGAGTTGTCACTAGACCTGGATGTGGGTTTGTTCAATGAGTATCATGCTCTGATTGTCCGGCATAGCAAAGAACGTTGCCGTAAAAAACCACTTTGTGATGGCTGTCCGCTGGACGCTATTTGCCCTGATTAGGAATCAAACGCCGTTCGTCTGAGCTGAGTATCTCGCCATTAGTTACGAGGTGTAGCCTAGGCTGTCGAAATACACGGCTTTTTGAAAGCCAAAACACCTTGGTTTTTGGATGGTTGTAGGGTCGAATTCATTCGACACGTATGCATATCAAGCAACACGGGTCGAATAAATTCGACCCTACAAAGCTGATCCAAAAAATAAGCTTGTAATAATTAGCCGAAACAAGCTTATTTCGACAGCCTAGGTGTAGCCTCGTAACTAATGGCGTTGAGGTGCTTCCTTAAGGTTTAGTAATAAATTTCATAATGAAAACTAAAAACAGTGCGCCAAATGCTGATACAAGCATTGTTTTTAATAATGAATTTAAAGAACTATCGACACCTGATGCCATACAGTATCCAGCAATAACACTGCCTATAATTCCAAAGATAATATTACCTATTGTGCCAAAAGGTGAATTTTTACAATAAAGTTTGCGTCCAATAAAGCCAAATAAAGCTCCAACTGCTACAAATGCAGCCCATACCCAAAGTTCCATATGAAATCCTCTATCGATAAATTTGTAAGTGATATGGAAGGATAGCAAAAAAGAGACAAGCTTTGTAAACGAATATCAAAAA
>CAZDMX010000194.1:0-4959 GCA_964506085.1 uncultured Thiothrix sp.
GGGAACATCTGGCTCCCAGCTAACCGCGAATCAGACCCAAATGATTGCAGACTTGGTCAATCAGCAAACTGATTTTTACGCTGATTTTAACGCTAAAACCAGTAGCTTAAAGTCTTCAGCAAGCAACTTCTGCGCCACACCAAGTGATGCAGGATTAATCACTCTACAGAACCAGTGGAACAGCACCTTACTAAGTTGGAAAAAAGCAGAATGGATTTCGCTTGGCCCTGTTGAATCAAACGATCGTTTTGTTCGTATACAATCGTGGCCAAGAATACCGTCTAGTCGCGTGCCACAAAAAGTAAATGAAGTTATTAGCGCAGCACCCACACCTATCTCACAAATATATATGGCGAGTCGACCTGTCTCTGCCCAAGGTCTTCCCGCATTAGAGTATTTATTGTACGAAGCAGGCATCACCGGAACCCATATCACCCACGAACAATGTGCGGTAATGGAAGCCATCAGCGTTAACCTTAATACGATTAGCTCTCAAGTGGTTGCTGAGTGGACATCGTTTGCACGAGACCTAAAAAATCCAAGTGGAAACGGCGAGTTTGTTGATTTGACAGAATCGATCAATTTCCTCGCCAATCAGCTATTAAGAATTCTAGTCGTTACTAAAGATAACAAAATAGGTGATCCTTTAGGCTTTGCCAAAGCGACAGGTGAAGCAGGAACACCATCACCAGAAGACGCTGAAGCATGGAGAAGCAAGCAATCACTACCCGCTTTATTGATCAACATGCAAACGGTTCAAACCCTATTCAGGGGTACCCGTTTCGGTATTGATGACCTTCTTGAGAGTCTCAATCAAAATTCTGTAAGCCAGGACATTGATAACAAAATATCAAGTTTGATCACCACGATTCAGGGCTTAATTGATGACGGATTAACGATTCGTGACGATGCTGCCGATACACGCATTCAAGCGTTATACCAAAGTACACGAGCACTGGAAGTGGCGGTACAAAATGACTTGTTTCAAGGCATTGGCGCATCGGTAGGGTTTAATTTTAATGATGGTGATTAATTTAGCTATCATCCAGAAACAAGTGAACGACGACATCGTGTAGGCCGGATAAGGAACGTCATCCGGCGAGATGCTAAATTCAAACTATTGTCGGATGGTGACACCGCTTATCCGACCTACAAAATATTGCTTTTTCGATTTCTCTATCAGAGAGAGGCTGTTTCTGGACACCCATTAATCAATATCCAAATTGAGACTACATTATGAAAACTATTTCACGTAGGCACTTTATACAAAGCAGTGCATTGATACTTGGCACTCCTTTTATGGGGCTAGGATTACTGGGATGCAATCAAAAATCGGGTAGTAGTGGTTGGTTTATATCAGGTAGTGATAATCACCAAGGACAACATCATCTGTCTGTATTTGATGCTCAAGGTAATCCCCTCTCAACCATCCCTGTCAAACAGCGTGTTCATGGCCAAGCCATCAACCCGGTTAAAACAGAACAAGTGGTATTTTTTGCACGTCGCCCAGGTGTAGAAGCTTATGTGCTTAACATCAATGAGCAGCGTATCACACATCGCTTTCAGTCCGGTGATAACAGACACTTCTTTGGACACGGTACATTCTCCAAAGATGGCCAATATTTATATACCTGTGAAAATAACTATGCTCATCATTCTGCGAGTGGTCAGGGTGTCATTGTCGTAAGAGACACTACAACATGGCAGAAGCTGTCTGAATTTCCTGCCTATGGTATAGGCACGCATCAAATCGCCTTAATGCCCGATGGAAAGCGTATCGTCGCTGCCAATGGCGGCATATTAACGCATCCTGATACGCCACGTAAAAAGCTCAATCTGGACACCATGAAGCCCTCTTTAACCTATATTGAGTGTGAATCTGGCAAACACCTTGATTCCTACTACCCCCAACATCATCAGATGAGTATTCGTCACCTTGATATTGCTGAAGATGATACGGTTGGCGTTGCTATGCAATATCAGGGAAGTAAGCAAGATATTGTTCCGCTAATTGCTTTTCATAAAGGTGAAGAGCGTTTGCAGTATGCCAAGGCTAGCACTGAAACATGGCGAAGTATGAAGCAATACACCGCTAGCATTAGCCTTAACGTGAAGCAACAGGTTGCAGCAGTGACCACACCGCGAGGCAATTCCGTTTCCTTTTGGGATATACAAACAGGTCATTTACTCCACCGTGAGTCGATGACGGATGTGGCTGGCGTGACGTATTCCAATAAAAAGAATTGCTTTGTAACTACAACAGGAGTTGGTGATATTTTCGTGTTTGCTTCAGGCTCTATGATAAAGGCGGATGCTCAACACTATCGGATTGCGAACACCCGATGGGATAATCATATGAGTTATGCATCGGCTTGATGTCGTTAAAAGCATAGTCGAAAGATGCATAGTAGTAGCTCCTGAGCGAAGTCGAAGGCCGGATTTTAGAACCAACACTGCCAATATTATGCGGACTAGAGATTTAGTCGGCTTTAAACTCACCAAATAAAACTAGCCGATGATCCCTAATAGTAAAACCATGCTCTTTAGCGATTTGCTTTTGCCGCTGCTCAATTATTTCATCATAGAATTCGATAATCTGACCACTTCTTGAGTCAATCATGTGATCATGGTGATCTATATCCGTGAGCTCATACACCACATTATTGCTGGTAAAGTTATGACTCATCACGACACCTGATTTCTCGAATTGATCTAATACTCGATAGATCGTGCCCAGTGTTAAACGGTGGCCTTTCTGAAGCAGTAAGTCATAAATTTCGTTAGTACTGAAATGTCGTTTTTCTGATTCTTCCAGTAACGTCAGGATAAGTACTCGAGGCTGGGTAATTTTCAGACCAAGGTCTTTTAGAGAAGTCTTCATAAATTAGTATTCAAAATATCAATAAAAACAATTATCATTTGCACAAACGAATGATAATGGTTATTATTAGACATATCAACAATAATTTAGGGTTTTCCGTATGTACGTTTGTATCTGCAAAAAAATTACAGACACACAGATCATTCAAGAGGTAGAGCGCGGGGCAACAACCGTTAATGAGATTAGCGAACGCTTGGGAACCGCAACACAGTGCGGAAAATGCAAGAAATGTGTCCGCAACATAGTAAGAAAACAAGTCTCAGAAATGACTTATTTCCCTGCTAACTTAGTGCTAGCTTAAAAACAACCCACTCATATTAAAGGCTATCAAAACACTTCTGCTGAAGTGGCTCAATACAGAACTTACATCTAAAAGAAGTCTCACTTCTCAATCATTCACCCTATTTTCTTAGGGCTAATACAAATAAATTAAGTCCTATTCCTATTTTGCTTTCTCATGCTACACACGCTGTAGATTTTCCCTTGTGTTTTCTTATTTAAAAACAGTCCCTTGTCATTTTATCCTTAGATTGCTTATCAACTTAATATGAATAGAAGTGATTAACATTCCTATCTTATTGTTTTTGTTGGGTATTTTTATATATGTAGTCTATACTTGCAGTATGTCAGTACATAATAGCTAGATACACGCATGTAGGTTGTCTCTTTAAGATACCCAAAACTAAGTACTCGTAAATAGACTCAAAACCACTGACAGGATCAGCCTATCAAACACTATGATGAAATACTATACGGAGGAGTCATCATGAAAGGAAACAAACAAATTATAAACGTACTCAATGAGTTATTAACCGGCGAGCTAACAGCTGCTGATCAATACTTCACGCATTCTCGAATGCTGGAAGATTTTGGTTATAACAAGCTGTATGAACGCCTGAGCCATGAGATGCAGGAAGAGTTAGAACATGCCGATGTGTTGATTAAACGCATCCTCTTTTTAGAAGGTACACCTGATTTAAGTAAGCGTTCGGGGTTAAACATCGGTGCCGATGTTAAAGCCATGTTTAAAAGTGACTTAGCAGTAGAGTATCAAGTAGCCAAAGACCTGAGAGCCGCTATTAAGCTTTGTGAAGCAGAACAGGACTATCAAACACGTCACGTCTTAATGCCTTTACTCAGTGATACTGAAGAAGATCATATGTACTGGTTAGAGCAACAGTTAGGTCTCATTAAACGAGTAGGTTTACAGAACTATTTACAATCGCAAATGTAATCGCGTTGATAAGGAGATAATTATGAAAGGAAATACACAAGTACTTACTCATTTAAATCACGCTCTTAGCAATGAACTTATCGGCATTAATCAGTATTTTTTACATGCCCGCATGTTTAAAAACTGGGGCTTTGAGAAGTTGAATGACAAAGAATATAAAGCGTCTATCCATGCCATGAAATTTGCTGACGATCTTATCGAGCGCATTTTGTTTTTAGAAGGCTTACCTAATCTTCAAGATCTCGGCAAATTACTGATTGGTGAACATGTCGAAGAAATGCTTAAAACAGACATGATGCTGGAGATGGATGAAGTCTTGCCAGCCTTACGTGAAGGCATTGCTTATTGTGAAGAATCATCAGACTTTGTGTCTCGACAATTGCTGGATAAAATCCTGCATGAGAAGGAAGAGCATGTGGATTGGCTAGAAACACAACAGGAGTTAATGGCAAAAGTAGGAATAGAGAATTATCAGCAAGCTATGATGTAGTTTGACATATACCCTCCTTTCTAGGAGTCTGCGCGAGACTGGAGGGTATGTTTTTTAGGTTTATCCTAGAAAACGCAGTTGAGAAAGCCTGTGTAACTACTCGACTGATCATTCTCTAGTGAAGGGACATAATCAGCGCTTACATTTAAACCAGATGACAAAATAAAAAAACCGCTAGAAACACTCTATTTATATTCTGTAATGACATTTCTGTGATGACCTTAATAAGGTTAGTGCAAACGCTCACCTAGCATTTTCTGGCAATTCAGTTGCGGTGACTTCATCACCCAGTTTTTCTGTAAACCTAAAAAACGCAGTTGAAACGTAGCGAGAATGACTAGAGTGCTGAAGATA
>CAZDMX010000195.1:0-4958 GCA_964506085.1 uncultured Thiothrix sp.
TCTTCAGCACTCTAGTCATTCTCGCTACGTTTCAACTGCGTTTTTTAGGTTAAACGATTGCCAGTCTTTGCGGACAGTCGTTTAACAGAAAATGAAAGGACTAATCAGGGCTAAGCAAACTTCGCTAAAAAGTAGCTCCAATTGAAAACTGTATTTGCTGCTCTTCATCGTCATCTTTTACATTGAATGGCTTGGCATAACTAATAGTCAATGGCCCAAGTGGTGACAACCAGGTTGCACCAATACCCACAGAATATTTGATATCATCAGCCTCAAAGGCATCTAAATCCTGGAACACATTACCTGCATCCACAAAAGCGCTCATTCTAAGACCTTTTATATCCTCAGCAAAAGGGGCTGGAAATGAAAGTTCTGCGGTTCCGTTTACGACAAACTCACCACCGACAGCATTATTAAACTCATCATTTGCACCCAGTGTATTTTTCTCGAAACCACGCACTGAGCCTATACCACCTGAGAAAAACCGTTCGTAGAAGGGTAATTCAGCACTGCTACCAAAACCATCACCAAATGAAAGTCCGCCTTTTATGGCAAAGGTAAGTTTTTCTGTAACAGGCCAGTAATTTGCACCCTTGTATCTGATTTTAAAATATTCAAGATCACTGCCCGGCAGACCTATTTCAAAAGCAATACTTTGGCGGTTACCCACGGTTGGAAATATGGAACGATTGCGGGTGTCATGAACATAACTGATCGTGCCAAGAAACTGGTCATATTCATTACCGTTTCTAGTTAAGAAATCATTTATAAAGGTAGGTGTGTTTGCAGAAGGGGTTATCTCACGATGCTCAAAACCACCACTAAATCGCAGCGAATTTTCCTCACTCAAAGGAATTGAATAGGTTAAATTACCACCAAAACTATCGCTGATATAACTAGAAATCAGGTCGTCTTCATCCGTATCTGTTTTGTTGTAATGCACATCAAAACCACGCCCAATACCATCAACAGTATGATAAGGATCGAAATAGTTCAAGCTGAAACGCTTAGTGGCACTACTGTTATTAAGATTGATACCAACGTTCTTACCTGACCCCAGGAAGTTTTGCTGCGTCAGGCCAACATTAAAGATTACGCCCTGACTTTGCGAAAAGCCAACACCCGCTGTAAATTGGTTAGATAACTGTTCGGCAACTGTAATTTCAAGATCAACCTGATCTTTAGTTCCAGCTACAGGAACTTGTTGGATTTTAACACTTTGTACATATGGCAGCCGTTGCAAACGAATCTTTGAGCGGTTTACCTTTTCTTTGGAATACCACGAGCTTTCTAGCTGACGCATTTCGCGACGATACACTTCATCACGTGTTCGATAGTTTCCTCTGATGTTAATTCTACGCACATAAACTCTTTTGCCAGCAGTTGACTCAAAGCGTAGATTTACAATTTTACGTGCTTCATCTATTTGCGGGACAATGTTAACGCTTGCAAAGGCATGCCCACCTTGTGAAACTTTGCTACGTAGGGATTTTCGTGACTCTTCCAATAGTTTTTGAGAAAAAATCTGACCTTTACGCATTTTCAGAGCAGATTTTGCTTGTTGCACACTTAATCCTGAAGTTGCATTTACATCAATATCACCCACACGGTAACGATCACCTTCTTTAATTGAAATGTGCAGCGCTATATCTTTTTTATCCGGCGACAAAGTAACCTGTGTATCGGTAACTTCAAATTTCAGGTATCCCTGATCACGGTAAAAGGAAGTAAGTTTATCGATATCACCAATTAATTTTTCACGAGAGTATTTATCTTTATCACTAAAGAACTGATAGGATTTACGCGTTCCAGATTCGAGCAACTTTAATAATACTTTATCTGAGAACGCCTTATTGCCAGTAATTTTGACCTTGGCAATACGTGCATCAGCGCCTTCATTTATCTTTATATTTACTGCGACACGATTACGTGCAAGCGTTGAGGTATCCGCAGTAACTTGAACACCGTATTTTCCACGGGCAAGATATTGTTGCTTAATTTGGTGCTGAATACGCGCTAATGCAGATCGGTTAAGTGTTTGTCCTTTACGGATACCTGCCTGCTTCAATGCATCAATTAACTGCTTCGTTTCAAACAGTTTATTACCGCTAATATTAATCTCACCAACTGCCATGCGTTCATGCACGTTAATGACTAATATATTCCCATTTCTTTGTAGACTTACGTCATCAAACAGACCTGTTTTATAGAGCGAACGAACGATATCAGCCGTCATGAAATCTTGATAAGTTTCACCTGCTTTTATCGGAATATTGGCCAGTACTGTTCCTGGGTCAACTCGTTGAATACCATTTACTTGTATATCACGGACAATGAAGCTTTCTGCCCATGCGGATTGTGATACTGCTAATAAACAACTGGCTATAGATAGCGAAAGGAAAGATTTTTTCATATTATTTTATTCTTACTTGATGAATCTGTAATTAGTTAAATTAGCCTGACTACGTTTGGTTTAGTTGCTTCATTAACTAATTAATCTCAAAATGTCATTATAAAAAGCCAGCACCATAAAGGCACCTACCATAGCTACGCCTATGCGCATGCCATATTCCTGAATAGTTTCTGATACAGGACTCCCCTTAATAAGTTCAATAACATAAAAAAGCAGATGTCCACCATCTAAAACAGGAATAGGCAATAGGTTCATCACTCCCAAACTCAGACTGATAATCGCCAAAAACCCCAAGAAGACAACGATTCCGTGTCGTATCGTTTCACCCGCATAAGTAGCTATGGTAACTGGGCCACTAATATGCTTGAGTGAAGCTTCACCTGTAACCAGGCGACCCATCACTTTTAATGACATTATCGACATATTCCAGGTTTCTAAAGTACCACGCTTCAGCGCTTCAAAAGGCGAATAACTGGTCACGATGTGGAGTTTATCATAGACTACCTCGCTTAGGTATCCAGCAACACTTACCCCAATAAGTCCTCTTTCTTTGCCCTCAATTTTAGTGAGAATGGGAGTAACATTAATAGTAATTTTCTCTTTATTATTGCCATCAACATCCTTGCGCTCAACAAGTACGGCTATTTCTTTATCCGTATTTTGAGAGACAAACTTTGAAAAGTCTTTCAGTGAAGCAAAGGTTTCACCATTACCCGATATCAATTTATCACCCGCTTTAAAGCCAGCCTTATCAGCGGCCTTACCCGGCAGCACTTGATGTATTATGGGCAAATAGGGACGCCAGCGTTTTATTCCCGCAATCTCCAGATGATCGCCCTCTTTTTTGAGTAGATTGAGCTGTGACAAATCCATATTTCGAACGGTTGAATTGCCACTCTCCTTAGTAACAGTAACCTCTATCTTTGCTGGGTTTGCCAAGTATTCGTCCAGCAATAATAATCGGGTATCTCTAGTTGATTCAACACTCTTGCCGTTTATGGCAGTGATGATATCCATAGATTCGAAGCCGGCTTCGGCAGCAGGGGAATTCTTAACCACTTCACCCACATAAGGCTTCATGCCTTCCACTCCGATCATAAAAGTCAGTGCATAGGCAAATATTGCAAAGATAAAGTTAGCCAAAGGCCCGGCGAGTACAATAGCTATCCGTTTCCAGACAGGTTGAAGATTAAAAGCACGATGCTTTAGCTCTTCGGGTACATCACCTTCTCTTTCATCCAGCATTTTGACATAACCACCAAAAGGAATGGCAGCAATAACATATTCAACCTTGTCTTCATCTTTAGAAATATAGGTGTAAAGAGGTTTGCCGAAACCGACGGAGTAGCGCAGGACTTTTACGCCCAGTTTACGCGCAACCCAAAAGTGACCGTATTCGTGGATAGCTACCAGAATGCCAATAGTGATAATAAACGCACCAAGTGCGATAAGAAAAGTCATATTTACCAGTCCACCTTACTTTGTATTTAGTCTTGTATGTAGCTGTGTATAGCTTCAATTTGTTAATACACATTTATGTATATCGTATATGCTGTTTAATTATTATTTTGCAACCATGATATTGAATACTCACGGCTTGCTAAATCCTGAATAAGTATATCATTTACGATAGACGGTGTACCGGACGACGCTTTTTCTAAAACATGTTCTATTAATCGGGGAATATCTGTAAAGACGATCTTTTTCTCTAGAAATGCCGCTACCGCCACTTCATTGGCAGCATTTAAAGCAATACTGGCATAGCCGCCTTGTTGATGTGCTTCACAGGCTAGACGCAAACAAGGGAAGCGCTGAAAATTAGGTTTTTCAAAATCCAACTGGCCTACTGCAAAGAAATCTAATGCTGCGACGCCAGATTCCATTCTATCCGGCCAGGCCAGTGAGTAAGCAATAGGAGTCCGCATATCAGGATATCCCAGCTGTGCCAACACCGAACCATCACTATAAGACACCATTGAGTGGATCGTACTTTGAGGATGTACAACCACTTGTATTGTTGATTGATCGACATTGAATAACCAGCAGGCTTCGATGACTTCCAAGCCTTTGTTCATCATAGTCGCAGAATCAATTGAAATTTTCTTGCCCATATCCCAGTTTGGATGCGCTACCGCCTCTTCTGGTGTAACATCTTTAAGTGTTGCAATATCACGTGTTCTAAATGGGCCACCGGAACCCGTTAACAAAATACCTTCAACACCTGCCACGTTATTACCATAAGCCGCACGAGCCGCAGGCATACATTGAAAAATCGCATTATGCTCACTATCAATAGGCAATAGTTCCGCATCATGGTTTCTAACTGTATCCATAAAAAGCTGACCCGACATGACCAAGGCTTCTTTATTCGCCAGTAACACGCGTTTACCCGCTTTAGCAGCAGCCAGAGTGGGTAACAACCCAGCGGCTCCAACTATAGCGGCTACTACATAATCCACATCGGGAAAACTAGAAACAAATTCGAGAGATTTGGCTCCTGAAAGAACCTTCACATTTTCTGCAACGGTATCTTTCAGTCTGCTTT
>CAZDMX010000196.1:0-4937 GCA_964506085.1 uncultured Thiothrix sp.
CTTACGAAACTTAATTTGCTTTTTTGAACCAGATTGAATGATCTCAAATCGTTGCATAGCGCAACTATGCGCCTCTTGAGATCATTCAATCTGGCACAAAAAATCTGTATTAAGTTCCGCATCTTATTTAATCCTGAGTCCTAAATACTTTTCGCCTGACTAATGGCATTGCCAATATAGTTTGCTGGAGTCAGTTGTTTGAGTTGCTGTTTGGCTTCCTCTGGCATGTCCAAAGTGTCAATAAAACTAGCCAGTGTGGTAGGGGTAATACTTTGTCCACGGGTTAATGCTTTGAGTTTTTCATAAGGTTTTTCGATGCCATATCTACGCATCACTGTTTGGATGGGTTCAGCTAATACTTCCCAATTTGCATCAAGCTCCTGACTCATGTTTTCTGCATTAGCTTCAAGCTTGCTTATGCCTCTTTGCAGCGAGCTATAAGCAATCATGGAATGTCCTAGTCCCACACCTAATGTACGTAATACCGTTGAATCGGTAAGGTCGCGCTGCAACCTAGATATAGGTAGTTTTTGTGAAAGATGAGCCATTAAAGCATTCGCTATGCCTAGATTTCCTTCAGCATTTTCAAAGTCAATAGGGTTTACTTTATGCGGCATGGTAGATGAGCCGACTTCACCTTCGATGACTTTTTGCTTGAAATGACCACTTGAAATATAGCTCCATATGTCACGGCTAAAATCAATCAGTATGGTATTAAAGCGTGCCATTGCATCAAACAATTCAGCTATATAATCATGAGGCTCAATCTGAATCGTGTAGGGATTCCAGACAAGCCCTAGTGAGCCAACAAAATCACTGGCAAACACCTCCCAGTCAATTTCGGGGTAAGCACTGATATGTGCATTATAGCTTCCAACAGCGCCGTTGATCTTGCCCATTATAGGCACGGCTGAAATCTGTTCTAGCTGACGTTGCAAACGATACACTACGTTTGCCATTTCCTTACCTAATGTAGTGGGTGTTGCGGGTTGACCATGGGTGCGTGAGAGCAAGGGAGTTTCTGCCTGTTGATGAGCCAGGTTACGGATCATCTCGATGATTTTTTTCATTTCAGGCACTATGACCTGATCACGACCTTCTTTTAACATCAACGCATAAGAAAGATTGTTAATATCCTCTGAGGTACAGGCAAAATGAAAGAACTCAGTAACCGCATAAATTTCTTCGTTGTTTTCAATTTTTTCTTTTAAAAAATATTCTACTGCCTTTACATCATGGTTGGTTACACTCTCGATTTCTTTAACACGTTGCGCATCGGCTTCTGAAAACTCGCTATCAATTGCATTTAATACATCATTTGCGCTATTACTAAAAGCAGGAACTTCAGAAATTTGATCATGCCGAGCCAGAGCTTGTAACCAGCGTAACTCAACTAAGACACGATGATGAATAAGACCATACTCACTAAAATAAGGGCGTAATGCGGCTGTTTTACTAGCATATCTTCCGTCTACCGGAGATACGGCAGTTAGTGATGATAGGTTCATGGTGTGTCCTTAAGAGAAATTATTCGGGTGCATGCAGTATAGGAGATTGTTAGAGAATAGAGAAGTATCTGAAATGACATTAAGCAGCTGATTAAGGATTTGGCCAGTTATAAACCTGTATGATTTTTTCACCAGAAGATTTTAATCTGCCATAATATTAAAACACTAGTTAATCTACCTGCCCATGCCCTGCCCATGATCTACCGTTATTTATTTCTACTACTAACCCTTTTTTCAACCGCTACATACGCAAATGCAGCTACCTGGTGGCATGATGTTACGTTTCGATCAGCGACAAACGATAAACATTCTTTTGCACTAATGCCGGATAGTTATCGATTACTCACGATTAATGAACAGCTTTTGCGGGATCAGTTGAATCAGACTGTTTTATCAAAAGGACAAGCAAGTAGTGAGGTAAATAAGCAACTGGTATTACCCTTGCCCGGCAATCAGTCACTGACGGTCAAAGTTGTTGAAGATAGTGTAATGGCTGCTGGATTAGCAAGTAAATATCCACAGATAAAAACCTACCGTGTTGATAGTCGCGAGAATAATGGAATATACGGTGCAATTGATGTCACTGAGCAGGGATTCCATGCGATGCTATTTATGCAAGATGGAACTCGATTATTTATCGATCCTCGTCGATCTGCAAACAGCACTTTTTATATCAGCTACTATGACAAGGACTACCACCCTGTAGAGAAGAAACCTTTTCAATGTAATGTCGCAAGTCATCATCATGAGCTACAAAATAAAAGTATCACCTCCTCTTTAACAACAGCACAACGAACAGGAAATCAGCTGAAAACCTATCGATTAGCGATGTCTGCTACGGGAGAATATACCGCATTTCATGGTGGTACAGTTGCAGGCGCGCTAAGCGCAATAGTCACTACAGTTAACCGTGTTAATGTGATTTATCAGCGTGATCTAGCCGTAAAGTTAGAGCTGGTTAACAATACCGATTCTCTCATTTTTACTAATGCCAATACCGATCCTTTTACAAATAATGACCCGGAGGTATTGATAGATCAGAATGTTACACAGGTTAATATCAATATAGGTTCAGCAAATTATGACATTGGGCATATCGTTAGTACGGAAGGCGGTGGTCTTGCTGCACTTGGTGCAGTGTGTGGCTCTGAAAAAGCAGCAGGAGTGACAGGAATCACCCTCCCCCAGGGTGATGCTTTTGATATTGATTTCGTGGCTCATGAAATGGGACATCAGTTCGGTGGCACTCATACCTTTAACAGTACAACCCATAGTTGTGGTGGTGGAAATCGCGAGAGTTCCACTGCTTACGAGCCAGGTAGTGGTACAACCGTCATGGCTTATGCTGGCATTTGTGGAGTAAATAACACACAAAGTAATTCCGATGCTATGTTTCATGGCGCTAGTATTGTTCAAATAAGTCAATTCATTGATGACCCCGCTAGCGGTGGTTCGTGCGGTACAGCTTCTACCTTGAATAATCAGCAACCCAGTTCTAATGCGGGAAGCGATTTCACGATACCGGCTAATACACCTTTTGAATTAACAGGAAATGGTTCAGATAACGATGGAGATGTGCTGAGTTACTCGTGGGAACAAGTGGATGTTGGAACGGCTTCAGACATCCATGTTGATGAGCTGGACAATGCTATTTTTCGTACTTTTTTGCCCGTTGCCGATGCCACTAGAACATTCCCTGCGCTCAATAGTATTTTAACAAATTCGATTAGCCGTGGTGAAACCTTACCCGCCAGAGCAAGAATATTGAACTTTTCATTAACCGTACGTGATGGAAACGGCGGTGTAGCTGCGGATGGGATGGTGGTTACGATTCAAGACTCACAGGCTTTTAAGATAACGTCACATAGTACAGCGACAACTCTGGTAGGTAATACAACAACAGACGTAACGTGGGATGTTGCTAATACTAATACAGCTCCGATAAGCTGTAGCAGTGTTAATATTTTGCTTTCAACAGACGGCGGTAGCAGCTTTACCGATGTAACCCTTGCGGGGAGTGCAGGAACATCACCCAATGATGGCGCTCATACTATTACTGTCCCTGCTAATGCTACTGACAGTACGACTGCAAGATTGAAAGTAAAATGTGCAAATAATATCTTCTTCGATATTTCTGATGTGGATTTAACAATACAAGCATTGCTAAGTGCTCAAGCTCCTATCATCTCAAATGCAGGAAGTAATAACATTGCCGACCCTGGAGAAACCATTGGTGTGATCATACCTTTGCGAAATAACAGCTCGGTAGTGGCTACTGAGGTAACAGGAACCGTAACAAGCTCTGATGTGGGTGTTAATGTTACGGTTGCACAGAGTTCATATTCAGATATTCAATCTGCTACTCAAGAAAACAATACAACTTCTTATCAATTTAGTATTCCATCAAATCACAACTGTGGAGCAGATTTGCCAATAACTTTGCAGACTGATTTTGTATTAGCTACTTCAACTAGCAAAACGTTTAATCTAGCTATTCCTGTAGGTGTTGGGAAACCAAGCACAGAAACCAACTCTACTGCACAAATTATACCGGATGAATCAGAAACAGGTATTACTTCACAAGTGACAATTAGTGGCGCAGGAATATCTGGCAAACCTAATATCAACGTTGATATGGATATCTCCCATAGTTTTATCAGTGATTTAACGATAGAGCTTACTTCACCGCAAGGAACAACCGTTCGGTTACACAACAGAACAGGCAATGATAGTACTAATATAAAGGGGAATTACCCCTCAACATTAACTTCAGCAGAAAGCTTATCTGCATTTAATGGTGAAAACTTAAATGGAGTTTGGACACTAAAGGTTAAAGATTTGGTGCGGCAGGACGCGGGTACATTGAATAGTTGGGTGCTGAACTATACGAGCTTTACTTGTGACGTAGGGACTCCAGTTAATACTACGCCTGTTTCCACCAATAGCACTGTAACGACTAATGAAAAAACGGTGGTAACTGGAATCTTGCGAGCAAGCGATATTGATGGTGATGTACTTGTTTATAGTATTGTGACTAATGCTACAAAAGGCAATGTAGTGATAAATAACACATCGACAGGTGCATATATCTACACCCCGACAACCGGACAAACTGGGTCTGATAGCTTTACATTCAAGGTAAATGATGGAACAGAGGATTCTGGTATAGCCACGGTAAGTATCACCATAAATCCAGTTGTTATCGATAGTGATCTTAGTAGTAATCCTTCAACAGGGAATAATAATTCAGCTAGTAGTACATCATCAAGTGGCTCCGGTGGGGGCGGTGGTTTTTCAGGTATAATGATGATGTTATTCATGCTATTAGGTTTTTTAAAGGTTAAGCGACAATTTCAAGAAAGATAAACTAATAGAGAAAATGAAAAATCCGCAAACTACAAAGTTCATGCTCTAGGGTTAAAATTGATA
>CAZDMX010000197.1:0-4913 GCA_964506085.1 uncultured Thiothrix sp.
AACGGGTGAAGACTACAAGGTAGAGTTGCTTCAGGAGATTGGGGACGATTTAGGCAATCATAATGAATTGGAAACCGTAGACGAATATCGGCTTGAGATGATCTGTGAAAAACAGTATTTAGAAAGGGTTATTCAAGCCATGTTGATGGCACATCCCTACGAAGAACCTGCTTACACAGTATTGGAACACTGTATATTGCCTGTATAGTGCTGGTATAGGTGTGGACATTAAATTTAATTCTAGATAATAACTAAGGACATAGTGCTAATTGTATGAAACTAATAAATATATCGTTACTTTTTTTAATACTTATCACAACCAGTGGATGCTCTGGAGATAAAAATAATAATGCTATATCTGGCTCCAGATTATTAAGTGAAATTCCAAAACCTTTCTCTGCGCCTGATACTGAACTGATGGACATGGAGGGAACGAAACATAAACTCTCAGACTATCGTGGTAAACCCGTTATTGTGAATTTTTGGGCAACCTGGTGTCCACCCTGTAGAGCTGAGTTACCCTCTATGAATCGCGCCTGGGCTAAGGTGAAGGACGAAGGAATTGAAATGTTAGCGGTTAATATGGGTGAGAGCGAAGAGACTATCTTCCCCTTTACCGGTGATTACCCCATTGACTTTACCATTTTGCTGGATGAAAACGGACAGTTCGCATTGGATTGGAAAGTTAACGGATTACCCACTACCTATATCGTTAATCCTGATGGACAAGTTGTCTATCAAGCTGTGGGTGAAAGAGAGTGGGATGATGATAAGTTATTGGATATGGTACGGGAACTAAAGAAGTAAATTACTGTATTTACTCAATATAGCTTATAAACTTATGCAGTTACTTTAATATTGATTCACAAGTCTATAAAAGTTATGCTGATTTACATACAGTCACGGAGAGATTTAAATGTCATCGCAGTTATTTAGAATATGGATAGCAGTGGCGCTTACACTAGTCATCATTCAGCCTGCAAGTGCACGATTTAGTGAAAACCCTAGGCTGGGCATCAATGTTGGAGACTTGGGTAAGCTAACTTCGTCAATCCCTTTTACCGATATCTTCAAAATTTCCAGAGGCTGGTTCACTTCTTGTGAGTTCGACTGGAGTGCGGGTCAGCCGATAGATCCAGATTGTACACGTAAGACTTCTTTGAATACGCGTGAGCAAAATATTCTTCAGTTAGACGGCAATGGCTGGGTACGATCCTTGCCTGCACCTCAAGATGCGCCCGTATTTACCAGTGTCACTAGTCTCTGGAGATTATCTGATCATTTTCCTACGGGTCGATATGTTGTACTTTATGATGGCGTAGGCATCATGAAGATTACTGGTGATCTGCGCATGGTTGTGCAACGACCTGGGCATATAGAGTTTGATCTGCTTTCACCGAAGCGAAATCTTAAACTTCAAATAACACGAACCGATCCGGGCAATAACGGGGAATATATTCGTAATATCCGTATCGTTCCTAAAAAGAATGAGCATGATTATCAACGTCATGTGTTTAATCCTGATTACCTTGCTCGCGTACGCCCAATGCATTCACTACGCTTTATGCCTTGGACTAATACACGCTCCAATGAAGCGGTAGAATGGAATCAACGAGTGGGTATTGGCGCAGCACATTACACGGGAGATAGAGGTGTACCTGCTGAGCGTATGGTTGATTTAGCCAATGCTATCAATGCTACACCCTGGTTAAGTGTTCCCTATAAAGCTAGTGATGACTATATACGCCAATTTGCCCGCATGGTAAAAAATCGTTTGCGAAAGGATCAGAAAGTTTACATCGAATATTCGAACGAAGTATGGAACAGCATCTTTCCAGCTGCGACTTATGCGGCAAGAAAGGCCGATAAGCTTTGGAAGTTCCCTTACAAAGAAGTCAAGGCAGGCAAGCGCAGAGTGCTACTTTCGGCTAACTGGTACGCTAAACGAAGCGTTGAAATGTGCCGCATCTGGAAACAAGAATTTGGTGGGCAGCGCAATCGGGTAAAATGTGTTGTCGGTTCTTTAAACTCGGTATCATGGGTTGGCAAAGAAATATTGGACTGCCCCTTGTGGAAAGAGGCCAACGGCTGTGGTCGTCATATTGACGCGTATGGTATTGGTCCATACTTTGGTGATTATATCGCAAGAAAAGAAAACCGTGACACAGTAAAAAGCTGGACGCGTGATTCTGATGGTGGGAAGTCGCGTTTATTTAAGGAAATACTCGAGGGCGGCATGATTAAAAATGGTCCGTCGGGTGGAGCCATGAGTCGCCTGAAAGACCAGTTGTATGCAAACAAGAAATTAGCTGATAAATACGGTTTGGAAATGCTGGCCTATGAAGCAGGACAGCACCTCATTCGCTACGACCCACCGCATACAGTTAAAGACCCTGTGGTACTTAATCTGTTTATGAGTGCGCAGAAAGATCCTCGAATGAGAGAGGCTTACCAGCGATACCTTAGTACTTGGGAAAGCTTTGGAGGAGGGTTGATGTTGCACTTTTATGGAATAGGACAGCCTGAACCGAAAAATTTCTTTGGTATGCTAGATCATCTGCATCAGCCATCAACACCCAAGTATCTTGCCCTAATGGATTATCTGGGAAGTAAACCAAGTTATATCCCAAGCAATGTCGCGCCACCGCAACAAAGACCCAGTGCACCTATCTATATACCAGCGCCTGTAGCGACAACTCCGCAGGTTCAGGTACAAGCGCCGCAGCCACAAACAGCACCGCAGCCGCAAGTAGTAACGCCTCTACCAAGAGCGGCAAATACAGGAACAATAAGTGGGGGTGGAATCAATGGCTGGATACTAGAGGGCAACACAGCAACCTCTCCTGAAATCGTGTTACAACGAGGACGCGATCATCGGTTATCTGTGTTCTGGCATTTTGAAAACATACCGCGTTCTGGTGTTCAGTATTTTAGAATTCTAGCGGTTGATAGTAATGGTGGGGAATTGATACTCTATGAACAGTTTGCGGATGACATTGCTAACACTCACAATATTTCGCAGATATATGAAGAAGATATAAACCGATATATTGGACCCGCCATTCGGTTTAGAGTGGAAGCTAGTCCAAATATACGCGTAGTTATTGAGCGAGTTAGTTATTAATCACTTTTCACATGGAATAATAGAAACTCTCAGAAAGCAATCCAACAGTTTTACTATGGAAAACCTGCGAAGGTTACGAAACTATTCTATGCTTTAGGAACGTGCATGAAATAATGAGAAACGTATTGAGAATAGCGTAATGACTACTAAAACCAAGGATGCCACAAATGTAACGGGACTAAGTTGCAAAGAATGCAGCGAAGACATCCCTTATGCTGCCGAATCAGAAGATTATGTCGCTCATTTTTGTGGCTTATCTTGTTATAAAGAGTGGAAAGATAAGCATCGTATAGATGACAAGGAAGAAAAAACTTTTGTGTATAAAGGTATATATACAAAAAGCCTGAATAGCGAGAGCTAGATGTTGTAAAGCAGAATCTTCTCTGGTGGAACCCACCTTTTGGAGGTGTAACTTAGCACCGCTGGTGGAATTCTTCCACCCTACAAATTAGTTATGTCCATTTCAACCTAGAAAACACGGTTGAGAGCAGAAAATACATGTAAGGTTATGATGTGCATAGTGAATTCAAAAATTCGTAGTTGCCTTATTGGTGATAAGCAGTTTTTTGAATTTGCTAGGCGCATTAGTAGAAGGGTATGAAATAAAGTACTTCAGGCTATTTTAAAGAAATCAGTTCTTTTTGAATAGAAGAGGGTTCAATTAGCTGCCCGATAGGTGCTAATTCCAGGTCATTTTCCTTAGTAATATTAAGAAATTCATCCCTTCCTTCATCATTTACAGCTACTAATAAACCACCACTCGTTTGCGGGTCACAGAGGATTTCACGTTGCCGCTTTGTGACTTTACCCATCACATGTCCAAAACTGTCAAAGTTACGTTGTGCGCCGCCTGGTGAGCATTTCAGGTCAAGATATTCATGTATATGGGGTAACAGTGGGATTTTGTCAAAATGAATGATTGCCTTTAAGTTACTGCCTTCGCAAACTTCTCTCAAATGTCCAGCCAAACCAAAACCGGTTACATCGGTGAGTGCGTTAACACCTTTGATTTTAGCTAATTGACTACCAATTTTATTTAACTGGCACATGGTTTCAATAGCGATACCGGTATGCTCCTCTTTTATCAGTTTGTTTTTCTGTGCCGTCGTGAGTATGCCAATACCTATAGGTTTGGTGAGGAAAAGATGGTCGCCTGCTTTTGCAGTATTATTTTGCTTGAGTTCATCAATGCTTACAGTGCCTGTCACCGCTAAACCAAAGATAGGTTCTGGTGCGTCAATACTATGACCTCCAGCCAGTGCAATACCTGCATCTTGGCAAACCTTTCTCCCCCCTTCTATGACTTGCTGCCCGACTTCAGCAGGTAGTTTATCAATAGGCCAACCGAAAATGGCAATCGCCATAATCGGTTTCCCTCCCATTGCGTAAACGTCACTAATGGCATTAGTGGCCGCGATTTTTCCAAAAGTGAAAGGGTCATCAACAATCGGCATGAAGAAATCTGTCGTGCTGATAATACCCATACCATTACCAACGTCATATACCGCCGCATCATCACGCGAGCTATTGCCGACGAGCAATGCGCTATCTAATGGTTGAGTGAGTTGGGTCTGCAAGATGACATCCAGTACTGCAGGAGATATTTTACAACCGCAACCCGCTCCGTGGCTGTATTCAGTTAATCGTATTTTTTTGCTCATGATTAAGCCTTTAAGATCAATTAGGATTAATGTTATTTGTTGTGCGGAATACTACTGTTTCGTGATATCTCGCACAACAAGGATTCAGAGAAATTTGTAGCTAATGTGT
Source organism: uncultured Thiothrix sp. (assembly GCA_964506085.1). Taxonomy (GTDB): domain Bacteria; phylum Pseudomonadota; class Gammaproteobacteria; order Thiotrichales; family Thiotrichaceae; genus HyVt-477. The sequence continues at coordinate 4,895 of CAZDMX010000197.1, forward strand.
TATCAGAGGTTTCTTTAAT
>CAZDMX010000198.1:0-4893 GCA_964506085.1 uncultured Thiothrix sp.
GGCTGAAATGAGAGTAAAAGGCTTGCCGGGCGAAATCTGGATGGGCAAGGTGGACTACATCTACCCCGAACTGAACCCAGTGAATCGAACGCTCAAAGTCAGACTGAAATTCGATACACCCCAACAACGCCTCAAACCCAATATGTTTGCTGATGTCACACTGTATTCTGAAGCCAAAACAGCCTTGAGTGTACCGCGTGAAGCGATTATCTATTATGAAAATAGTGCACGCATCGTCAAGGTTGTTGGCAAAGACCGATATCAACCTATCGAAGTAAAAATAGGCATGAAATCTCAAGGACAGGTAGAAATTCTTGACGGCTTGCAAGAAGACGACAAGATCGTTGTTTCGGGTCAATTCATGCTTGATTCCGAAAGCAATTTACGAGCCAGTTTTCGGCGCTTGATGGAGTAAGAGGGGTAAAATGTAATCATGTTAGCTAATATCATACGCTGGTCTATCCACAATCGTTTCTTGGTGCTATTGCTGTCGCTTATTCTCACCGTCTGGGGGGTTATTTCGGTTAAACAAACCCCACTGGATGCAATTCCTGATCTTTCCGATGTGCAAGTCATTATCAAAACGTCTTATCCGGGTCAAGCTCCTCAGGTAGTTGAGGATCAGGTTACTTATCCCATCACCACGACCATGCTATCTGTCCCCAAAGCCACTGATGTTCGGGGCTACTCTTTCTTTGGGGATTCGTATGTCTATATTATCTTTGAAGACGGAACTGACATCTACTGGGCGCGAGCGCGCGTGCTGGAATACCTGAGTCAGGCTGCCAGCCAGTTACCGGACAATGTCGAACCCAGATTAGGCCCCGATGCTACGGGCGTAGGTTGGGTGTATCAATATGCACTGGTTGATCGCAACACTGATCCCAGCAAGCAACTCGATCTTTCTCAGTTACGATCTCTACAGGACTGGTTTTTGAAATATGAACTGCAAACCGTTCCTGGGGTATCCGAAGTCGCTACGATTGGCGGCATGGTAAAACAATATCAGGTCGTCGCTGATCCTGATCACCTCCGCGCTTTTAATATCTCTATGGCGCAAATCAAAAAAGCCATTCAACGGGCGAACCAGGAAACCAGTGGCTCCGTCATTGAGCTGGGTGAAGCCGAATATATGGTTACTGCAAAGGGCTATCTTAGTAGTATTGAGGATATCGAAACCATCCCCATTAGCTTAAATAAAGAAACCGGTTCGCCGATTCTGCTACGTGATATTGCCAAAGTACGTATTGGCCCTCAAATGCGTCGTGGTATAGCCGAGCTGGATGGTGAGGGCGAAGTCGTCGGTGGCATAGTGGTGATGCGCTATGGTGAAAATGCATTAGAGGTTATTGAAAGAACCAAAGAAAAAATTAAGGAACTGCAAGCGGGCTTGCCTGAAGGCGTAGAGATTGTCACCACCTATGATCGCTCAAAGTTGATTAATAGCGCAGTAGATAATCTAACAGAAAAGTTACTGGAAGAATTTATAGTCGTGGCACTGGTGTGTCTGGTCTTCCTGTTTCATCTACGCTCTGCATTAGTCGCTATCGTCAGTTTGCCATTAGGCATTTTGGTTGCATTTATTATCATGAATCAGCAGGGTATCAACGCCAATATTATGTCATTGGGAGGTATCGCTATAGCCATTGGCGCGATGGTCGATGCCGCCATTGTGATGATAGAAAATGCACATAAACATCTGGAACGCTGGAAGCATGAAAATGGCGCAATGCCCACAGGTAAAGACCATTGGCGCGTCATTTCAGATGCCTCTACCGAAGTGGGCCCCGCCCTATTCTTCTCTCTGTTGATTATTACCTTAAGCTTTATCCCTATCTTTACTCTGGAAGCACAAGAAGGACGGCTCTTTTCACCGCTAGCCTTTACCAAAACCTATTCAATGGCAGCCGCAGCTGGACTTGCCGTGACTCTGGTGCCGGTTCTAATGGGGTATTTTATTCGTGGCAAACTCCCTAGTGAAGCCAGTAACCCGATTTCAGTAGCACTGATTAAGCTGTACCGCCCTTTGCTAACGTGGTGTTTAAAGTCCCCCTGGTCGACTATACTGATAGCATTCCTGCTCATGCTATCGGCGTGGATTCCGCTGTCACAACTAGGTTCTGAGTTTATGCCTGAACTGGAAGAAGGTGATTTGCTTTATATGCCTACTACCCTGCCCGGCATCTCCATTGGTAAAGCGCAAGAACTACTCATGCAAACGGATCGCATTATCAAAAGCTTCCCTGAAGTTGAGCGCGTCTTTGGCAAAATAGGACGTGCCGAAACAGCTACCGACCCCGCCCCGCTAACGATGATAGAAACCACCATTTTACTGAAACCAAAATCAGAATGGCGGGAGGGTATGACACTTAAAAAGCTCATCAAACAATTTGATAAAGCAGTTAAATTCCCCGGCTTAACCAATGCCTGGGTGCAACCCATTAAAACGCGTATTGACATGCTTGCCACCGGTATAAAAACCCCAGTAGGGATTAAAGTCGCCGGTCCTGACCTGAAAGTCATCGAAAATATTGGCAAGGATATTGAAGGCATTTTAAGTAAAGTAGAAGGCACATCCTCAGTCTTTTCGGAACGGGTATCCGGAGGGCGCTATATAGAGATTACACCTGACCGTAAAAAAGCCGCTCGTTTTGGGCTAAATATAGCAGACATTCAAACCGTCATCGGTTCAGCCGTCGGTGGAGCAAATGTTACATACACAGTAGAAGGGCTTGAGCGCTACCCGGTTAACCTGCGCTACCCCCGTCACACTCGTGATGATATTGACAAATTGATGGAACTACCCCTGATTACGCCATCTGGAGCACATATACCGCTATCGCGTGTCGCTGATATTCGTATTACCGAAGGCCCGCCGATGATCAAAACCGAAAATGCCCGTTTAAATGGCTGGACCTTTGTGGATATTGACCATCCCGACCTTGGATCCTATGTGGTTTCGGCACAAAAGGCTCTAAAAGATCAACTCAAATTACCCGCTGGGTATTCGGTAAGTTGGGCAGGTCAATATGAATATTTACTCAGAGTAAAAGACAAGCTAATGCTGGTTGTCCCTGTCACCTTACTGATTATTCTGGTTCTGCTGTATCTCACTTTCCGTGATATCACCGCCGCATTAATCGTCATGCTCTCGTTACCCTTCGCATTGGCTGGTGGCATCTGGTATATCTGGATATTGGACTTCAATATGTCCGTAGCTGTCACCGTCGGCTTTATTGCACTAGCAGGTGTCGCCGCCGAATTTGGGGTGATAATGCTGCTTTACCTGAACAACGCCACCGACGAACATCGACATCAAGGAAAACTCAAAACAGTAACGGATCTCAAAGATGCCATCATGGAAGGCGCGGTGATGCGAGTACGTCCCAAAGCAATGACCGTAGCGGTAATTATCGCAGGTCTAATACCCATTATGCTGGGTAGTGGTACAGGCTCTGATGTTATGCAGCGTATCGTAGCACCGATGATTGGTGGCATGATTACCGCACCGTTGTTATCGCTCTTTGTAATACCTGTTATTTATTTGATTTGGAAGAAGCGCAAGCTAAAAGAACAATAACGATAGGTTCTATACTGCTCAGTATCAACAATATTCAAGGAGCGCAAATGACAGAAATTATTACCGATTCTGAACTCACTTGCCCAGAGTGTAGTTACCAGGAAATACTTACCATGCCGACTGATGCCTGTCTATGGTTTCATGAATGCACAAAGTGCCACATCCTGCTCAAACCAAAGCCTGAGGACTGTTGTGTCTTCTGTTCTTATGGAAGCGTACCTTGCCCGCCAATACAAGAAGCTTTGGGCGAATATGGTAACTGAAGATTTCTTGATCAATCAACGATGTTTAAAAGTGTTTCTGTGCTGATCGACGTATTAAAAGAGTTTCTTGAGCCCGTTATTGAATCAAGTATACAAGAGCAAAACTTTACAAAAATATGGACTTCTGAAACAGGATGGCATTCCTGATAATCCAAAAGACAATTACCGAATATACGGATTTCCATTCCCTTCTATCCGCATAATACTGTAATGGTCTAACGGGTGACTGTTGTGCCATGCGCTCGATATAAAACAGCCCGTACCCGACGATAACCGGTGCGCCATAACAGTTCTGACTTTCCATCCCTGAAGATACCTGTTTTTTTATTTTATCTTCGTATATGAGTCTAAAAAAAAGTAAATTAATTGACAATCAATATACAGCGTATACCATATAGATCATGAACCATGAAGATTTAGTATTAGACTGGAATATAGAAAAAAACAAACAACTCAAACGAGAACGGGGATTGTGTTTTGAAGATGTAGAAGTGGCACTTTCGACAGGAGGGTTTGTAGATGATCAATCCCACCCGAATCAGGAACGCTACCCAAACCAGCGGTTGTTAATCGTTTTGATCAATGATTATCCCTGTGTCGTACCGTATGTACGAGACAAAGATAAACTTTTTCTTAAAACCATCTATCCCAGTCGAAAACTAAAATCATTACTTTCAGAGAATAAATCATGAGCAATACAACAGAAAATCCCACCTATATGGATGACGAAGAGCGTGACATGATCGAAAGCTTGAATCAGGTGATTGATTCAGGTACGTTTAAAGTCTCCTCTCCACAAAATCAGAGTGAAAAGAAAGCCTTTTGGGAACAGGTTGTTAAAAACACCGAAAAACGCAAAGCCATTACCTTGCGGCTACAAAATCGTGATATTACACGCCTAAAAGCCATAGCTCGTAGAAAAGGGTTACCCTATCAAACATTTATTGCCTCTGCATTACATCAACTGGCTAATGGTGATTTGATCGAGCGGTAAGTCATTGTTCTAGATTGGTTTAATGACACACATTAATTGAAAAGAGTTGCTGGGGT
>CAZDMX010000199.1:0-4880 GCA_964506085.1 uncultured Thiothrix sp.
TATATTATACCCGATAATCAACAGTGCTGACGCACTGCATCTTCCATCGGTATGGGACGTGAAATACCATAGCCTTGTCCGTAATCAACGCCTATGTAGTTAAGAATCCGAATAATTTCATCATTCTCAACATACTCAGCGATCACCTCTAAGCCCATGACATGACCAACCTGATTGATCGAACGTACCATTTCTTGTGAGACAGGGTCATTTTCCATGTCTTTTACAAAGATACCATCAATCTTTAAATAATCTACTGGCATCTCTCGTAAATAACCATAGGAGCTTACTCCCGTTCCAAAATCATCCAAAGAAAAGCTACAACCCAGTTCTTTGAGGTTTTTGATAAACTTCATAGCCAGCCTCATCTCATTCACTGCAACAGACTCTGTAATCTCAAAGCAAATCATATGTGGGTTAACACCCGCTGATTTAATTTCACGAACGACAAAGTCCAAGAACTGCGGCTCATTGATACTTTGCCCCGATAGGTTGATAGAAAAGATGGGCAACGGTTCTGTTTGCGTAATCCTCTTCATATGTCGAAGCGCTTCGCTTATCACCCATTTATCAATTTCCATCATCATTCCCTGTTGCTCAGCTGAGGGCAAGAAGTCATCAGGTGGAATCTGTTTGCCTTCTCTGTCAAATAGGCGAATCAGTGTTTCATAATGATAAAAAGGCAGAGAATCATGATCTACAGCTAGTGGATGAATAGGTTGAGAATACAGCTTAAACATATTATTTTTAATCGCTTCATGAATACGTCTAACCCAGGTTATATCACTTTTACGGGACAACACATCTTCATCATTAGGATGGAAAATGAAAGCGCGATTGCCACCTTTTTCACGAGCGATTCGACTAGCTATATCCGCATCTGATAATATTTGAGAAGGACTTGTACCATTTTTCTTATGCACCAGTAAAAACCCGATACTAGCGGTTACTTTAAACTTATTGCCTTGCCACAAAAACTCAAAGTCCTCGATACCTTTGCGGATGCTTTTGATCAAATCAAGTGCTGGCCCTGGCTCTTTCTCACGATACAAAATAGCAAAATCGTCATTACTCACTCGTGCTAAAACATCACGCTTGGATTTAACAAAAGACCTTAGCACTTCCGATATCTGACTAATCAATGCATCACCTGCACTGTGACCGGCCGTGTCTGTAACATTCTTTAGCTTATCTAACGATATATAACAAAGCACGTGAGTGGCTGCATGCTTGCGCACATCCGTTAGCGCATGCTTGAGTGTCACTTCTATAGACTTACGATTGGGTAATCTCGTCAATGCGTCATAGTTATCAAGGTATTTGAGCTTCGATTCAAGAATCTTCTTCTCACTTGTATCCTGAATGACTAATGCGTAACTTAGCTTATCCGAATTATCATCCAGAAAATTAACGGGTGAAATAAGAATATTAGTGGAAATCTCTTGATGTTCAGAAATGACTAATAAGTAATCATTTGCAACGGGAGATTGAATATCCTGCAAAATATTTTCGATAGGTTTCTGCGTTTTGGCATCCTGTAACGGATAAAGCCCCCAAAAAATTCTACCCAGAACACTGCGTTGCTTACAATTTAAAAGATATTCGGCATTTTGATTGAGAAACTGAATAGAGCCTTTTTCATCGACCAACACCACAGCATCACGCACAACGCTGAGTGATTTTTGCATGCATAGTGTGAATTGCTCAGAACCCCCACTAGATCCAATTTTTCTTATAGACTCAAAAAGAGACAAAACAGCTTCCTGATTTTTTATAATTGTTAGATATTGTTATTCATTCGGATATGAAAGGCAGTTAACAAAGAAACCTTTCTCACCTAAACTACTGATAAATTATAGTATATACAATTCACAATAGAACAAATACTTTATAGCATAAAATAGTGCCCAACCAATACGCCTCTCCGACAGCTGGCATACCAATGGTGAGCTTGCTTCTATAAATATATCTCTTCTTATAAAGCTGAAATTTTATCTAATTGTTCTTTAAACTGCTGCAAGACTTTTGTCTGTTCCTCAAACTGAGTCTTTACTTGCTCTACTACATTTGCGGGTGCTTTTTCCGTAAAACTCGGATTGCTTAATCGACCCTTCAAGCCTTGTAAATTCTTTTCTACTTTTTCGATTTCTTTATTTAACCGAGCGCTTTCTACGTCTTTATCTATTAAGCCAGCCAAAGGTATAAGAATTTTCATATCACCGACTAAAGCAGTAGCAGATTCTGGAGCTTGTTCTGCCGAAGACAGCCAAGTCACATCTTCTAGCTTTGCCAGTGACTGGATAAATAACTGACTATCCGTATAGCGTTGCTTATCTTCATTCGAAGAATCTTGCAGCAATACCTTTAACTTTAAGCTGGGTTTGATATCCATTTCTGAACGAATACGACGAATTCCTAAAACAAAGGTTTTAACCCAATCAATGTCAATCATGATTTGGTCATTCTGCATTGATGAATCTACTTCAGGGTATGGCTCCAGCATGACTGTCGCACCTTGTTTTCCACTTAACGGCTTGATGGTTTGCCAAATTTCTTCGGTTAGATACGGCATGATGGGGTGCATTAATCGCAGTAGCGTTTCTAATACTTGAATCAAGGTGTGACGCGTTCCACGCTTTTCTTCATCACTTGTCTCTTCCGCGTTCAATACTGGCTTACTTAATTCCAAATACCAGTCGCAATACTGGTTCCATGTGAATTCGTAAAGCGTCCTAGCTGCCAGATCAAAACGGTAACTCTCTATATGCTCTGTTGTTTCTTTAATCGTTTGCTGTAGTAAAGCCAATATCCATTTATCCGCCAAAGAAAGCTGCATTGCCGACTCTTGCAAGCCGACATCTTGATCTTCCGTCTGCATAATGACATAACGAGAAGCATTCCAAACTTTGTTACAGAAGTTGCGATAGCCTTCAATGCGTTGTAAGTCAAAACGCACATCACGCCCTGTTGCCGCCATGGCAGTAAAGGTAAAACGCAAAGCATCTGTTCCAAAAGCAGGAATTCCAGCAGGGAATTGCTTTTTGGTTTGCTTCTTGATCTTGTCGATCATGTGTCCCTGCATCATATTGCTGGTACGTTTTTCTAATAGCTCGTCTAGCGATATACCATAAATAATATCCAAAGGATCTAACACATTACCCTTTGATTTCGACATTTTTTGACCGTCAGAATCTCTTACCAGTCCATGCATATAAACCTCATGGAACGGCACATCATCCATAAACTTTAAGCCCATCATGATCATCCGAGCAACCCAGAAGAAGATGATATCGAAGCCTGTCACCAAAACATTAGTCGGATACCATGTCTTTTGTTCTGCCGTATCTGCTGGCCAACCCAATGTCGTGAAAGGCCATAATGCTGAACTAAACCAAGTATCTAATACATCTTCATCCTGTCTCAGGTTAATGGAGCTATCTAGGCTATATTTCTCTCTGACTGCCGCTTCATCCTTGGCGACATAGATTTTTCCTGACTCGTCATACCAGGCAGGAATACGATGCCCCCACCACAATTGACGGGAAATACACCAATCTTGAACATCGCGCATCCAGCTGTAATACATGTTTTTATAGTTGTCGGGCACGAAACGAATCTTGCCTGTTTCCACTGCTTCCAGCGCAGGTTTAGCAAGTGTCTCTATTGCTACATACCATTGGTTAGTCAGGTATGGCTCGACTACGATACCTGAACGCTCGCCACGAGGAACCATCAAAGTATGTTCTTTTACTTCAACCAATAAACCCTGCTTTTCCAAATCAGCAACCATGATTTTACGCGCCTCATAACGCTCTAAGCCACGGTAGGCTTCGGGTGTCTCATCATTCAGGCATGCATCTTCAGTAAGGATATTGATCATCGGTAACTGATGACGTTGACCCACTTCATAATCATTAAAATCATGTGCCGGAGTGATTTTTACGCAACCTGTGCCTTTTTCGGGGTCAGCATGTTCGTCGCCAACAATAGGAATCAATCTATCCGTAAGTGGCAAGGCAATGTGCTTACCAATAAGATGTTTATAACGCTCATCTTCGGGGTTTACAGCAACACCCGTATCGCCTAACAAGGTTTCAGGTCGTGTAGTGGCTACTACTAAAAACTCGTCCGTAGCATTACCCGAATCATCCGCTAAGGGATAACGAATGTGCCACATATGACCTTGTTCTTCTTCTGAAATAACTTCGATATCGGAAAGCGCAGTATGTAGAACAGGATCCCAGTTAACCAGACGATTACCGCGATAGATCAAATCTTCATCGTAAAGCTTTTCAAAGACTTCGGTGACTGCTTCAGACAAGCCTTCGTCCATAGTAAAGCGCTGTCTTGACCAATCAGGTGAAGCTCCCAAATGACGCATTTGTTCAGTGATTCGATCACCCGATTGTTCTTTCCAATCCCATACACGTTCTACAAATTTTTCTCTGCCCAGATCATGACGTGTTTTACCTTCTTCAGCCAATTGTCGCTCGACAACCATTTGCGTCGCAATACCTGCGTGATCAGTGCCTGGCTGCCACAAAGTATTATCGCCTTTCATGCGGTGATAGCGAGTAAGAATATCAATAATGGTGTGCTGGAAGGCATGCCCCATATGTAACGTACCTGTCACATTAGGCGGCGGTAGCATGATGCAGTAGGCATCTTTGCTTTCGTCATTGTTCTCGTCATTTAGGGGTGAGAAGTAACCGTTATCTTCCCAGTTTTTATACCAGCGTTGTTCGATATCTTTTGGGTTGTAAGTCTTTTCCATTATTAGCTTTCTTATTGAATGATCAGAAAGCGGAGGATTATACCTTGATTGAACCTAAAAAACTCAGTTGAAACTACTGCGAATGCCTATAGCACTGAATCTAAAG
>CAZDMX010000200.1:0-4857 GCA_964506085.1 uncultured Thiothrix sp.
AACGCCTATCTGCTAATCAGGAGTTAGTGGGTCAGGGTCTTGGTAATTTAGTATCGGGCATCAGTCAAGGATATCCTGTATCGGGTTCATTCTCACGTTCGGCAGTAAACTTCAGTGCTAATGCTCAAACCGGTTTGTCTTCTATAGTAACGGGTGTATTGGTTGGTATTACATTGCTGTTTTTGACTCCATTGTTATATCACCTGCCGCAGGCAACACTTGCTGCTGTTATTATCATTGCGGTAGCTGGATTGGTTAAAATAGAACCCATCAAACATGCATGGAAAGTACACCGTCACGACGGTATAGTTTCCATCGTTGTTTTCATTGTGACGCTCGTTTCTGCTCCGCATCTAGAGAAAGGTATTATTGTAGGTGTATTACTTTCATTGGGGCTATTCTTATATAGAACAATGAAACCTCGTTTAATGGAAGTAGCCAGACATGAAGATACCACCTTACGTAGTGTGGATCGCTTTAACCTGATATCGAGTGATACGGTGTCAGTATATCGTTATGATGGTGATCTTTACTTCGCAAACTCTGGTTATCTGGAAGGCAAGCTACTCAATATGGTGGCTCAAAAACCAGACCTGAAACTAGTTGTACTTGATATTGAATCTGCTGATCAGCTCGATGCAACAGGTGAGGAAATGCTCAAGAACCTGTTTGATCGTCTACAATCCGTTGGTATCGAATTATATATTGCGCGCTCTAAGATACAGATCATAAATGCACTTAAGCGTTCAGGTTTATACCAGCACATAGGTGAGGCTCGTTTCTTTAGACAGCGTACCGATGCAGTAAAAGCGGCTAAAGAGATCATGGGTGATGATATTGATATTTCAATGTACTTGAAGGCCATGCACAAAGCAGAACCTAAACAAGAAAATCCTACGTAGAATCCAATGAATCGCATAGAAATCGTCTCTATAGATTTGTCTCCTTGGAAGGAAATTGAAACCTTCCAACAGACACATTTTGCAGGGGATACCGATTTTGGTGCTACAGCAACGTTTGTTGGTACGATGCGGGATTTCAACGAAGGTGATACGGTTAGTTCCATGTTTTTGGAGCACTATCCAGAAATGACGCGGTTACAGTTAGAAAATCTGGTTGCCAGAGCAAATAAAAAATGGTCTTTGTTGCATACACTCGTAGTGCATAGAGTGGGTAAAATATTACCATCTCAACCGATTGTATTAGTCGCAACCTGGTCTGCGCATCGCGTAGCAGCGTTTGATGCGTGTCGTTTTATTATGGAAGAACTGAAAGACTCAGCACCTTTTTGGAAAAAAGAAGAACTCACTGATGGCAACAGCCGCTGGGTTGAGAAAAATACAAAAGGCTAAAAGTGGAGTTACGTATTAATAACCTCAAAGCTATGGGTAACTTCCGCTGTCTTTGCCAGCATAATAGATGCCGAGCAATACTTGTCGGCAGATAGGCTAACCGCCTTTTCAACACGCTTTTCATTCAGGCCTTTGCCGCTTACCAAAAAATGTAAATGAATCTTAGTAAAGACCTTAGGCTCTGTATCTGCTCGATCCGCAGTTATAGCGACCTCACAGTCACTAATAGCCTGACGTGATTTCTTCAAAATAGACACTACGTCAAACGAAGAACATCCTCCTACACCAAGCAGTAGCATCTCCATAGGGCGAATGCCTAAATCACGCCCGCCAGCTTCTGGTGGCCCATCCATAACTACAGAATGTCCACTGCCAGATTCACCAACAAAGCTCATATTATCAAGCCATTTTACTCTTGCTTCCATTTTTCGCCTTTACTTGTTTGAATAGTGACAATAAGTATCTCAAAAAAATAAAAAAAGTGTAGAAATATTTTGTGATTTATGAGAAAGGTTAAGGTAATTGCCAGTTAGCTTGTCTATAATCACGACGTTATATGAATAGCTGCTGGTAACCTGACCTTTCATACTTGTAAACAGGTTTTGATACCCTATATTCATCTTTTAATGAATTTTCAACGTATGACAGTGAATGTTGTATCGCTAGCCAAATTAACTTCTAGCTCATGCGAAAAATGATAAGAACTTGAGATGTGCAAGCGTCTCAGCTTAAGCTAAGAAGTGTGTATAACTTAGGAGATAAAACCAATCATGTTGGGTGCTGTAGCTAAAAAGATTTTCGGAAGCCGTAATGACAGGCTGGTAAAAAAATACTTAAAAACTGCTGATATAGTTAATAGTTTCGAAGAACAAATATCAGCACTCAGCGATGCTGATTTACAAGCTAAAACAGATGTTTTACGTGCGTTATTAAAAGACGGAAAGACACTAGAAGAAATATTACCTGAAGCCTTTGCTGTAGTGCGTGAAGCTAGTATTCGTGTGCTAGGAATGCGTCATTTCGATGTGCAGCACGTTGGAGCCTTGGTTCTGAATGACGGCAATATAGCTGAAATGAAAACCGGAGAAGGAAAAACGCTAGTAGCAACATTAGCCGTATACCTAAATGCACTTCCCGGAGACGGTGTTCACGTAATAACCGTGAATGACTATCTTGCGACACGTGATGCTACACAGTTATCTAAATTGTATGGTTTTCTTGGGCTGTCTACGGGCGTTATTATTAACGGACTATCCCATGCAGAACGTCAGCAAGCCTATGCTGCGGATATTACCTACGGAACCAATAATGAATTCGGTTTTGATTATCTACGCGATAATATGGCTTTTGCCGAAGAAGAGCGCGTACAGCGTGGTTTGAACTATGCGATTATCGATGAGGTTGACTCCATCCTGATTGACGAGGCACGAACACCGCTGATCATATCCGGCCCTACAGAAGACTCTACCGAGCTATATGGAAAAATCAATGAGCTTATTCCACAGCTAACCAGACAAGACCCCTTACCTGATGGCAAGGATGATGATGGCGAAGAGTTTGGAGAAGGCGATTTCAACGTCGATGAAAAAGGTAAACAAGTACACCTAAGCGAAGATGGCATGGAAAAAGCCGAAGACTTGCTAATTGGAGCAGGTATTCTACCGAAGCACTCAAGCCTATACGACACCGACAATATATCCGTACTCCATCACTTTAATGCTGCTCTGCGCGCCCATGCACTATTTGCCCGGGATGTTGATTACATGATCAGTGGTAACGAAGTGGTCATAGTAGATGAACACACAGGACGTTCAATGCCAGGACGTCGTTGGTCTGAAGGCCTTCATCAAGCGATAGAAGCGAAAGAAGGTGTGCCCATTCAGGCAGAAAACCAAACACTAGCCTCCATTACTTTCCAGAACTATTTCCGTTTGTATAGCAAACTCTCTGGCATGACAGGTACTGCCGATACTGAAGCTTACGAGTTGCAAGAAATTTATGGTCTTGAAGTAGTCGTGATTCCAACACATCGTCCAATGATTCGTGAGGATGGAAATGACTTGATTTACATGTCAGTTGGCGAAAAGTTTGATGCCATTGTTGAAGATATCAAGTACTGCACCGAAAAAGGACAGCCAGTATTAGTAGGTACAGCTTCTATTGAAACTTCTGAATTGTTATCAGGGTTACTCAACCAGCGAAAAATCACACATGAAGTGTTAAATGCCAAGCAGCATGAACGCGAAGCACATATTATCGAAAATGCAGGTCGATCAGGTGCAATCACCATCGCTACCAACATGGCGGGTCGCGGAACCGACATCGTACTAGGTGGAAATTTGGCTGCCGAGATTACAACATTAGGTGAAGACCCTGATAAAACAGTAGTAGATAAACTAACAGTAGAGTGGCAAAACCGTCACGATGCTGTGCTTGAAGCAGGTGGTCTACATATCGTAGGTACAGAACGTCATGAATCACGTCGAATAGACAACCAGCTCCGTGGTCGTTCAGGTCGTCAAGGTGATCCCGGCTCATCACGATTCTTCTTATCTTTAGAAGACAACCTAATGCGGATTTTTGCATCCGAACGGGTAAAAGGCATTATGCAGCGCTTGGGTATGGAAGAAGGACAAGCGATTGAAGCAGGGCTAGTCAATAAATCCATCGAAAATGCACAACGCAAGGTAGAAGCGCATAACTTCGATATTCGTAAGAACTTGCTTGAATATGATGATGTCGCCAATGACCAGCGTAAAGTTGTTTATGAACAGCGTTCCGATCTGCTAGAAGCGGATGACATCAGCGAGACCATTGTGTCACTGCGAATAGATGTCGTGAATAGCTTGATTAGCAAACATATCCCACCAGGTAGCATTGATGACCAGTGGGATGTTGCTGGACTAACCAAAACATTAGCAGATGAACTTGGCATTGATATGGATGTACAAGCGGTGCTAGATGCAGATGATAGTTTGCACGAAGAGACTCTGCGTGAGCAAATACTTGAAATAACCAAACAGGTTTTTGACTTAAAAGAAACACAGATTGGCGGTGAAGGAATGCGCCAACTAGAACGCAATATCATGCTCCATGTATTGGATACACATTGGAAGGAACATCTGGCGGGCATGGATCATCTGCGCCAAGCAGTGGGTTCACGTGGTTACGCCCAAAAGAATCCAAAGCAAGAATACAAGCGTGAAGGCTTTGAAATGTTTGAGTCTTTATTAGATAAAATCAAGCATGACGTAGTGGTTTTTTTATTAAGGGTAGAAGTCCAACAGCCTGAAGAAGTTGAGCAATATGCTGAACACCCAGAGCAAGAAATGGAGCTTATCCATGAAGATGCAGGCAGTGAGTTAGAGCTAGAACCTCAGGCACACGATCCGTTTACAGCTCCACAACCCGTAGAAACCTTTGAAAGAGAAGGCAAGAAGATAGGACGTAACGAACCTTGCCCTTGTGGTTCGGGTAAGAAATACAAACAGTGTCACGGTAAACT
>CAZDMX010000201.1:0-4843 GCA_964506085.1 uncultured Thiothrix sp.
CCGATGGGGACTTCCACCCCACAAGACACGCCAAGCTTTCCTTGGCGCGATAACGCTGGCATCACCGGCAAAATAAAGCTGCAGAGCGAATCGGCGCAGCTTTATTTTGTCCGAGTGCATGCATTTGTTATGCCTTGGCTAGCAATACTACTCATGTTTTTCATTTTATCTGGAGTTATTTTTTCGTATCGTACGGGGCGTAATAGTTTTTTGATTCTTCCTTCATTCACTGCTTTTTTTATCCAGCTGTTTAACTGTGTTTTAGACACATCCAAGATTTTTGTTAATTCATCGACCGCAGTTGGTGTTCCTAGCTGATTAATAATGATCGGTAATACGACTTCGTAAATGGTAGATTCTGGTGTTATCATGTGACTGTTTTCTATTATTGTATCAGTGGAAACAGCCTCCTGTTTGTCATCTGTTTTCGATTTATCGGCCTGTGAGATATTCTGTTCTTCAAGATCAAAGAGGTTTAAATTCCCTTGTTTGTTACTCTTTACACTTTTAGCCAAATCAGAAAGCTGTTGGCTGAGATTATCTCGACTTATTACTTCTTGCCATTCAATAGCGCCTAATTCCAACAATTCTTTATTACCTGTGGGAATATTTTTGCCTGATCGTATAAAAATTGGCAGGGCATTTTCTCGTTTCAATTCCTCTATTGCTCCAGCCCATGTCCCACCTTTTTTATGTTCAGCACTAACAACTAAGCCATAATCAGCCATGGCATAAATTAATTTATTTCTATCCATTGCTGTTCCGACCGTAAAGCGAGCATTAGGGTGATAAGGAGATATTAAAAGTAACTGTCCATCGGATATTGCTTTTCGCGCGTTGCGTTCAAGGCTTTTCTTCAGGAGGTTCTCTGCAAGAACACCTATTGTAATTCCACCAGAGTCTATCGTAGCAGTCATTGCAGTCTGATCGACTCCACGAGCTCCTCCAGAAATAACAGGCATATTGTTGTAAGCACATATTTTAGCTATTTTACGGGTAAAATCCTCACCATCGCTATCCACATTCCGTGAGCCAACAATTGCAACACCGCCACCCTTTAATAGAGAGCGGTCGCCCACTCCGAAAAGAAGCGGAGGTGCTTTATCTTTCAGATGTTTCTTATAGCGTGCTGGATAGTCACGATCACTCCGGCTTATGATCCAAATGCCATTTCTCTGCCACTCCTCCACAACAAATCCAAGCTGTACCCCTCTACCAAGTAGTGACTTCAAGCGTCCCTCATCAATTCCAGAACCAGTTGCTGCCAAATTTAACTTTTCACACTGAAGCAAACCTTCTGGTCGCATATTCTCGTTAATTAACCAACGGACTAAAGCGTTATATTCTGTTTGCGTAAGTGGCTTTGCAGCGCGATCTTTCCCTAATACTCCACAGAGTAAAATTATCGCTTTCGTATCATTAGTTAAAAAATCACTCATTTCTTAATCCATCCTAGGCGAATTAAGAGCTAGTGCTAAAGGATAGACTGCCGTACAACCTGTTTGGCGTAACAGAGCCGATGCAACAGTAAAAGTCCACCGTGAATCAACCATGTCATCAATTAACAAGCATGGGCTATATTCGTTATGATCAAGATTAATTTTGAATACACCATCTAAATTTTGTGCCTGCTGAAAGCTATTTTCCATGGTTTTCTGCTGATTATTTTTCTTTACTTTTTCTACGCAAGGAATGAATGGTAGGTTAAGAGCTATTGCCAATCGTTGTGCAAAATCAGGAACTAACTCAGGATGGTTAAGTGACGGGATGCAAGTTACCCATTCAGGTGTAGAGGTGGGATTCCATTCTGCGATCATTTCAACACACGCCGTTACAAGCTCATCTGCAAAATGGTTAGTTTGATATTTACCTGAAGCAACAAGTTGTCCCCAACCAGCATCACGCCACAAACTTAGGGCGCGACCTTCAGACGCTTGCAATTCTGTAGGGATATTTCTTTTTTCAAATTGATGATATTTGAACATATCTTTTACAGGCCATTGCTTGCGAGGCTCGATTGGTTGATAACTACTTCGAAGAAAAAGTGCTGCTCGATTTGCTATTTTGTCATCATATTGTTCAGGCAGAAGGAGATCAGGATTGCAGTTTTTACATTTACCACAGTTTTGTGAGCTTGGATCATCCAGGGCATTTTGAAGAAATGCCATCAAGCACTCCTGATACTCCATATATTCTTGCATTTGCCTCTGTTCTTGTCTTCGAATCTGGGTGATTTCATTCACATATTTTTGATCAATTTCATAGTTAGATGCCGAGGCTGTCACATGCCATTTGGAACCAACTTTTGCAATTGGAGAGGGAGATTCTACAGTCAGGTATTTGATTGTTTTTTCAATTTGTGACTGCCTAATATTTATAGTACGTTGCATTGATGGTACAGATAAACCATCATCCGCATTATCAAGTACTTCAAGAATAGCCGTGATATGTTGCTGAGGGGGGAAGGCACTACGGATGAAGAAGTCGGCAATATGATCATCCTCTTCACCACAAAGCAGAATTCCGTATGCTTCTTCAACGGCGCGACCAGCACGACCTACCTGTTGATAGTAATGAACTACAGAAGCAGGTCTTTGAAAATGAATTACAAATCCCAAGTCAGGCTTATCAAACCCCATTCCCAAAGCAACAGTAGCAACTAGAACTTTTATTTCATTATTAAGTAGCTGTTGTTCTAATTCCTCTTTAACTGAACTGCCATCCTCACGGTTTGGAATGCCAGCATGATAGGCTTTTGCATTAATTTCGTTAACTTGGAGCCATTCGGTGAGTCGATCCGCATCACGCTGAGTCAGGGTGTAAATTATTCCACTACCTGGAAGGCTCGGAATAGTTTGTGCCAGCCAAGCCATTCTTGCTGCGGGGCTAGGCATGTTTATATTCTGAAGCTTAAGGCTTTCTCTAACCAAAGATCCTCTGATCAATTCAATATTACTGCCCAGTTGCAACACAACATCGTTTACAACCCTATTATTAGCTGTTGCCGTTGTAGCTAAAACTGGAACATTGGGAGGAATAGCCTGAAGCACACGAACGATACGTCTATAATCTGGCCTAAAATCATGCCCCCAGTCTGAGATACAGTGAGCCTCATCAATCACAAAAAGCCCAATTCTTTCTGCAATAGAGGAAATAACATCTTGACGAAAGGAATCATTTGCGAGGCGTTCAGGAGAAATCAGTAATACATCTACACTATCAGCAACCAGCTCATTCTGAATTTGACTCCATTCATCGGTATTGGTACTGTTTATCGTCCTAGCTGTAATACCAATTCGACTAGCTGCTTCAAGCTGATTCCGCATTAACGATAATAGAGGAGAAATTAATAATGTTGGCCCTGAGCCAGACTCTCGAATAAGCTTTGTCGCTAAAAAATAAACCATACTTTTCCCCCAGCCAGTACGCTGGACGACAAGCATTCTTTTATGATCTAAAAGACACTCAATACTTTCCCATTGACCACCCTTGAAGCTTGCTTCAGGGTTGTTAAGTGCAGTTTGTAAGTAGTTTAAAGCAATTGTTCTCATGTGTGAATTTTACCAACTTTCTTTCAGATGATTCCATTAATCTTTGATGGGCATAACGTCCCGTATCAGCCGACCCAAGCAATATTACCGACCAAGGTGATTCGCAGGAGTGAACTTTGATAATCTACCAAAGTCATTTGGGAAACCGCGCTGCTTGGGGTCGGCTGCATACTTTTGTTAGCCATTTTTTTGCTGTGATATTTTAGCGAGGTAAGCTTCAAATAAGGGGAGACTTCCTTTATACCATTCACTGGTGACAACGTAATCTTCATTGTTTATCATATATTTAGCTTTCCAGTATCTCTTCTGTTTGAGGTCATTAGAGTTTACTTTTTTAAGGAATGGGTAATTTATATTGAAAGTATTCTTTGAATAGTGCTTTGATTTTAGATCTGATAATGCCATCTCTGATTTTTTACAGTTTGCGATTATCAGATTCATACTGTTTCTTACCAACTCACCAATTTTTGTACCCGTTGGAACAACGGTATCAGGTGGAATAGGAGTAGGGGAGGTTGTGGGAGTTGTATTTTTAGCACATATTGAAATTGAAAGCTGAGAAAGTACTTTTTTTATGGTTTCTCTGCCCCAGTTTTGTTGCAAATCATCCTCGATAAATTGTTGTATTTTACTTTCATAATCTGATGATAATAATAGTTTATGAAGTTTCTTTTTATGACTTTCTGTTGCAAGTTCCTTTACAGTTTCTTCTGCAAAAATTTCGAGTTGTGAATGGGAGAATGATTCTTTTTTGAATAAATTAATGAAAAGCAAACCGTCTTTGTTCAATTCAGAAATATCGATGCTTTTTAAAAGAATAGGGTCTTTTGTTGTATCGGATTTTCCATCGTGATAGATTTGAATTTTATTCCCAATAAGCAGACCATGTTCAAGCTTTAATTGTCGCATATATGAAAAAAGTTGTTTTTTATGGGATTGGTTTTCAATATCTGCCGATGGCTTTTTTACTTCAATAACGAAAAATTCGTTTTTGTCCAATGATTTTACAATAATATCAGGAATTATCGTGCCAGCACTTCCAAGTTGAGTACTTTGTTTTAAAATAATTTCTTTGTGAAATCTACTCCACCCTAACTTTTCAAGAGATTGGATTATTTTTTGTTCATATAATTCCTCATTAATTGATGGGGATATATCTTGAAGAATAAAGCATATCTCTTTCCATAATTCACTCACGTATAAATCCTCCTTGCTCGAATGTATTATCACAGGCTAACGACTGAGTTCACCTGCCCGAAAATGAAAGGTAATAACCTAAAGGATAGTAGAAA
>CAZDMX010000202.1:0-4836 GCA_964506085.1 uncultured Thiothrix sp.
ATCTGGTCAATTTTCAGCTATAAGATATTACGGTAAAGAGTACTGAATAGACTCATAATCAAAAGAAGGGGGTGCTATTTGAAGACTCATCTCCAAATATCTATATTATCTTAGAAAACGCAGTTGAGCGTGAAAAAGACGTGTAAGCTATTGGTGTGCATAGTGAAACGGAAAAATTCATAGTCAGCTCATTGGTGATGAGAAGTTTTTCTGTTTTGCTAGGAGGCTGTCAGGTATTTAATAAACTGCTTTACCTTAAGGGGCGGAAAAACAACCCAAGGTTTAAACCATAGCGGCTTAAACCGATATTTTAGTCCTTATGTATCAGTTACTCGCGTATCAAGCACTTCATCCACCAAACCATAGGCTTTCGCTGTTTCAGCATCCATGAAGTTATCACGATCTGTATCCTTCTCTATTTTCTCAAGATCTTGACCCGTATGATGTGCCAATACTGTATTTAGTTCTGATCGGATTTTTAGAATTTCACGTGCATGAATATCTATATCAGATGCCTGTCCCTGAAAACCACCTAATGGCTGATGAATCATGACACGAGAATGCGGCAGAATAAATCGCTTGCCCGCTGCTCCGCCCGTTAACAGCACAGCTCCCATGCTCGCTGCTTGCCCAATACAAAGCGTACTTACATCCGGTTTGATGAATTGCATAGTGTCATAAATAGACATTCCTGATGTCACTACACCACCCGGTGAGTTAATATATAAATGGATGTCTTTGTCAGGATTTTCAGATTCCAGAAACAATAACTGGGCAACGATTAAATTCGCCATATGATCTTCAACAGGACCCACCAGAAAAATCACACGCTCTTTTAATAATCGAGAATAAATATCATAAGAACGCTCACCTCTAGAGGTTTGCTCAACTACCATTGGAATTAAGCCCAATGCTTTTGTCTGGATATCGTTAGTATTCACGCGTATTACCTCTATCTATTATTATTGGCTATGCTGCCTTAGCAGATGTAGCTTTATCACGATTCATTATACTATCAAAATCTGTAATTTCATCAGTTACTTTAGCCTGATCCAACACCCAATCAACAATCATCTCTTCCAACACTGCTGCTTCAACAGTCTGCATCGCTTGTTGATTGTTTTTATAATACTCTATCACGGAAGCAGGGTCTTCATAAGATGCGGATAAATCTGCTAACATCGCATCAACACGATCCTGATCTTTTTCAAGATTATTTTGTTTAATAATCTCACCAACGATCAATCCCAGCTTAACACGTTGCTCAGCCTGATTCTTAAACATCTCCTCAGGTAACGTACTAGCATCATAACCACCATTCTGAGACATTTCCGTACGTATTTGCTTAATCTCATCAACTACCAGCGAAGTAGGTGCTGTCACTTCATGTGTACTACTTAGGCCATCCATAACACCTTGCTTAACGCGAGCTTTTAATGTTTGCGCCAATTCACGATCCATGTTCTTTTTCACTTCAACCCTGAAATCAACTTCCGACCCATTGTCGACACCAAACTTCTTATAAAACTCGTCATCCACTTCAGGCAATACCACTTCATTAACAACAGACACTTTCAAATTAAACTGAACCGTCTTGCCTTTTAAATTCTCAGCCTGATAATCATCAGGGAAGGTAACATCCGCATCCTTCTCATCGCCTGCTTTCATCCCAACAATCGCTTTTTCGAAATCAGCAATCATCTGACCTTTGCCCACTTCCATCGTGAAGTCTTCCGCTTTACCACCGTCAAAAGGCTCACCCTCAATACTGCCATCAAAACTTAACACCACCTGATGACCGTCTTCAGCAGCAACATCTACCTCTTTCCATTCTTGCTGTTGCTCACGCAAAACCTCAATCATCTTATCAATATCAGCATCGGTAATTTCCGTAGACTGACGAGTAATCTCAATCGTATCTATCGCACCAATTTCTATCTCAGGATAAATTTCCACAGTAGCGGTATATTTCAAAGGCTGGCCTAACTCCATGCCTTCTGGAATCACACTAGAAGGAGAGCCAGCAAGACGTAAATCTTCCTGACTTGCTGCTTCATAGAGCGTTTGTTGAATAACATCACCCACAACTTCTTGATGTACAGCCTTACCATACTTTTCTTTAACCACGCTGACTGGAACCTTGCCAGGGCGAAAACCATCAAGACGGACTTTGCTACGCATATCTTTAAGGCGTTTTTCAACTTCCTGATCAACACGCTCTGCAGGAACTTCAATAACTAATTTACGTTCGATATCGCCGGTCGACTCGACTGAAACTTGCATGTGTAAAACCTCTAACATAATAAAACATCTGGAAACCAGACTGCCCTAAAATAACTTAAAAATTGTGGGAGTAAATAATGGTGCGAAAGGAGAGACTCGAACTCTCACGTCTTGCGACACTGGAACCTAAATCCAGCGCGTCTACCAATTCCGCCACTTTCGCATATGACATACAGGTTTAGAACTAAGCGTTCACTGCAACCTGCGTTGTTCAGCTTATAAAAGCTGGGCGATTATACATTGCTAATAAATTTTAACCAAGAAAAACCACGGCCAAGTTGAGCAATTATTACAATCGTTTGAAATTTTTGAGCTTCACTCACAGCAGAACGGCAATGAAATCAAAAATTGGGGTGGATGATGGGACTTGAACCCACGACAACCGGAATCACAATCCGGGGCTCTACCAACTGAGCTACACCCACCAATATGTACCTACATCTTTCTGTAAAGCGTTATAACAACTTTACATTGCCAAACCAAGCTTAGCCTAATAAGAATGGCGCGCCTGGCAGGACTCGAACCTGCAACCTACGGCTTAGAAGGCTGTTGCTCTATCCAGTTGAGCTACAGGCGCATCTCTTAGTTTTTATCTGATGACTATCATTGGTTCATTTACTGATTATCATTAAAGAATAGTCGATGACCAAAAAATGGTCGGGGTAGAGAGATTCGAACTCCCGACATCCTGCACCCAAAGCAGGCGCGCTACCAGACTGCGCTATACCCCGACTGAACTACATCATCAAACAGAGGCGCGATAATACGTGTGAAAAATCGTATCGTCAAGCCTTTCTATGTGATTCTCATCGTGCGAAAATAGATTCTTAATGACTCACCAATCGCAGCCTAATATTACTACGATTTAGTCACGATAACCATAAGGAAAACCCACCCAATGCCAGCACAGATCATTGATGGAAAGAAAATAGCAGCAAAACTACGAGCAGAAGTAAAAACAAACGTAGATAAACGCCTACAACTGAACAAGCGCCCACCCGGCCTAGCCGTCATCCTAATAGGCAGCAACCCAGCATCACAAGTCTATGTCAGTCACAAAAGAAAAGCCTGTGAGGAAGCGGGAATCTACTCCATATCGTACGATCTACCCGCAGAAACCACACAGTTTGAACTCCTCAGCATCATCGACGAACTAAACTCCACCAAAGAAATCGACGGCATACTCGTACAACTCCCCCTTCCTGACCACATAGACACCTCATTAGTTATAGAAAGAATCCACCCCGATAAAGACGTAGATGGCTTTCATCCAGAAAACATAGGCAAACTCACCCTGCGCATCCCTGCCCTCAGACCCTGCACCCCCTATGGCATCATGCACCTACTAGACACAACCGGAGAAATCTATAAAGGCAGACATGCCGTAATCGTCGGCGCCTCCAACATCGTAGGCAGACCCATGACCATGGAACTACTACTAGCAGGCGCAACCGTAACCATCTGCCATCGTTTTACCGCCGACACCAGTGTCCTCGTCAAACAAGCCGACATCGTCATCGCTGCCGCTGGCAAACCTGGGTTAGTAAAAGGAGACTGGATAAAACAAGGCGCCACAGTCATAGATGTCGGCATCAACCGACTAGAAAATGGAAAACTAGCAGGCGATGTAGAATTTGATGCCGCCGTAGAAAAAGCCAAATGGATCACCCCCGTACCCGGCGGCGTAGGCCCCATGACAGTGGCCATGCTGTTGCAAAACACCCTGAAGGCTTGTAACAAACATCAGCTGTAAACTCAAAGAAATCTCGGAGCACCATTGCCTATTGCTCTAGTTCCTCACTTAAAACACTACTAACCGAATTACAAGAAATGATAAATAACCTGTAGACAATAGCCATAATAAGTACAATAATAAGTACAATGTTTAACAGGAGACAAACCATGGAAGTCATCAGCTATTCAGCCTTCAGGACAGGGCTTGCCAAAGCACTGGATAAAGTCAACGACGACCAGGCACCCATTATGATTACTCGACAAAACGGCAAACCTGCCGTCGTAATGTCACTAGAAGAATTCAATGCCTACACAGAAACGACTTATCTGTCAGCAAGCCCAAAAAATGCAGAACGTCTAAACCGCTCTATCACAGAGCTTGAAGCAGGTAGAGCCAAACAACATAAGCTGATCGAAGCATGATTTTATGTTGGTCTGAAGAGGCATGGGATGATTACTTGTACTGGCAAAAGACCGATAAAAAGCTACTAAAGCGTATTAATGGCTTAATTACTGATGTGACGCGGGACGACCCCTTTACAGGCATAGGGAACCCCGAACCCTTGCGCCACAACTGGTCAGGCTATTGGTCTAGGCGGATTAATCAGGAACATCGTTTAGTTTACAAGGTTGAAGAAAATCACATGTATATTGCCCAGTGTCGTTATCATTATTGATCAAACAATCCAATCAAAAGCAGTTCATTGAGCAGAGTCGAAAGGCACGGCAACCTAGGCACAAATTTTACTCGACAGATAGCGCATTTGTAAGAGGCGGCTACTCGTCAGAAAGTGCGTTCAGAAAAGCGAGTAAATCTAC
>CAZDMX010000203.1:0-4833 GCA_964506085.1 uncultured Thiothrix sp.
ATGGAGTGTGGGTGCTAATAGAGAAGCTAATAAGCTTATTAGTAAAGCAGAGCGGGTTATTGTTTCCATCTGTGTTTTCATCCGTATTGTCATCAAAATATCCATATTTTATAGTAGCGAATTCCCTATTTTTCTATTTATAGCCAGCGTCTAACTGATTTTTTGTACTCAAGATATTCATCACCGAATTTCACTTCTAGCACTTTCTCTTCAGGAATAATCTGTTGAACTGTTAGCACGACAATAAAAAGTGGAATTAACAAAAACGGGCTGAGACTACCCAAATATATCGCCCAACCCGTTAGCAATAATGCCAGACCCACATACATCGGGTTTCGTGTGTACCGATACATCCCGCTTATTACCAATTTACTGGCGCTATTAGGATTGAAAGGGTTGGGAGAAGTCTTTCGTTTAAAGAACAAAAACAGTGAGGATAAATCTAGTAACAAAGCCGTTGCAATCACCACCAAACCTATCTTGTTCCACGGCGGGGGGATGAGATGCAACAATGGAAGATGTTGGTTTAATAGCCACATGCCACCCGCAAAGATCAGCATATAGCCAGGTGGTGGTATTTTAAGTTGTAACATTATTTCAATTTCCTTGCAGTAGTCATTCGCAGTAGTTTCAACTGCGTTTTTAGGATGAAGTCTATTTTCATCTTCCAGCCAATCAGCCAAACTCTTCTGAGGTCGGCATTTCGTCTATCGTCTTTGTAATGAGTTCTTATTAAAATCTCGAGCGGTTAGACCATTCTGGAATTTGTAGTTAGACCACGTAAGCGTGGTGCTTTTACCGGTTAGGTGGTTCTGCATGTTCATCGTTGCAGGTCTCCAGTAACGACCAATATATTGCTTATAGCCAGAACTGATTAGCGTTTTTAGTTTGGCATTTTTTCGGTCATAGAATTCCACTTTGGTAATGCGATGTTCTTTCGTATCCAACCAGACAATTTGTCTGGAGTAACCTGAGTATTTATACGCGGGTTTGCGTTCAACCACGTTACAAGTCCAACCACCACCGCAAGGCTCTTCACGTAGAAAATTATAGGTATACTTCTCGACTTCTTGAGAACCTAAATCTTCAAAGGCGAATTCACTACCCATAAATGGGCCGGACTTATTACGTGAGTTGATTCGTTTTACACGACGTAATGCGGGCAAATAGAGCCACTGATCATCCGCTTGCAGACCATGCGTATAGGTCAACATAGTCGTGCCTTTAACATCAGCAGGAGAATCAAACAGCGACATACTCTTGTCGCCATCACCTTGTACTTCCAATGTTTTAATACGAATGGTTCGTGTGCTTGTTTTACCCGCGCGGTTTTTTAAAATCATTTTCATATCCGCAGTAAAGTCTTTAAAACCTGTATCGCGTGCATCCGCTGCTTTAGCAATGCGTAAACCTTTTTCTTGAGAGGTTTCCGCATGTACGCTAAATGCCATCATGCTAATAAAACTTGCTAAAATTAGTTTTTTCATAATGCTGTTTCCAATTTTTATTAATTAAATATTTGTACTCTGTAGGGCGGGTGGTAGTTACATCAGTAGTTTGATAAATAACCACACCCACAATGCCAGCCTTGCTATGAAGTTTCGTCGGCTGTAATGGTGTTTAGTTCAGATTCTTTTTCATCTTTATTGAGCCAGCCATCTAGCATAATCAGCAAAGGTGGCAGAAACAAGAAGTCAGCAATGAGTGCAAAAGCAATGACGACTGAAGTTAGCAAGCCCATTTCTGAATTTAGCGTAAAGGAAGAAGTGGAAATCACCAGAAAACCGCCAATTAGCGCAATAGAGGTAACCCATAATGCGCTACCAACCGTTGAAAACGCATAGCGCACCGCCTCTTCTGCCGATAAGCCTTGTTCGCGTTTAGCACGTAAATATTTACTTAGAAAATGCACCGTGTCATCAACCACAATACCTATCGTCATGGAGGTCACAACGGATAAACCCAAGCCGATTTGACCATCAAAAATAGCCCATAAGCCAAATGCCAAACCCGCTGGAAGAAGGTTGGGTATCAGGCTAATCAGGCCATAGCGGAAAGAACGCAAGGCCATGATTAAAATGATAGAAATAAGCGTTAATGCAATGGCTGCCCCAATCAACAGACTGACGATATTTTTCATACCAATATGTGCGAACATTATAGACGGGCTTGACCCCCACGTTTGGATCGCTGGCGTATTTTCTTGCATCCAGTCTTGAACGCGTTGCTCAAAGCCCAATATCTGCTGAGTTGAAATGGTTTTCATCGTCACGGTAAGGCGGGTAGATTGCTTGGTGATATCAATTTGATTGTTTAAATCCAAGCCATAGGGTAAAGACATTTCATAAAGCAATAAATACTGCGCGGCTAAATTCTGTTCAGCCGGCAAGGAGTAATATGCATCGTCATCACCATGCATATTACGATTAAGACGTTTCATGATATCGGTTAGTGTATTGACATGAATCACTTCCGGTTGCTCAAGCAACCAACGGCTAAAGCTTTCCACCTGTTGTAAATATTCGGGATTAGACACACTTTCGGTTTCTGTAGATTTAAGCGAAAAGTCAATAAAATATAGCCCGGTTAGATTCTTAACTATAAAATCCGTATCAGTACGAAATTGAATGCGTTCATCAAAATATTCAACAAACACATCGTTCAGCTCATTTTTGGGTAAGAACGAGATAAGAATAATAGAAACAAGCCCCATACCAATCAATAACTTTTTTTGATATTTGATCACAAAATCAGCTAGCTTATCCATTCCCAGTGGTGCACTGTTTACGGCTCTTTGTTTGACTCGTGAGGGCAATAGCGTGACAAATGCAGGCAAAAACACGACGGAGAGCATCCAGGCAAAAATCACCCCTAGCGCGGAGATATTGCCTAAGTCCCGAAACGGAGGTGCATCACTAAAGTTAAGGCTCAAGAAGCCGATTGCTGTGGTAATAGAGGTCAGGAAGATAGGGCCGAAGTTAATCCGCAGACTTTCACGCATGGCTTTAACTTTATCCATACCCTTGCGCATACTCTGTATCCAGTTAGAGAGAACGTGCACACAATCAGCCACCGCTAGCGTCATGATAATCGTCGGTGCCGACATGGCTGGTGGTGATAGATGAATGCCCAGCCAGCCTGTACTGCCCATAGCTGCAAGCACCGACAGGATAATAACCAGAAAGGTACCCAATGTTCCTGCAATGCTACGCGTTAAAAAGAACACAAGGGTCAAAATAATAAGAACAGCTAAAGGAATCAGATGTTTCATATCGTATTGCGCTGCTTCTGGAAACGCATTGTTCATCATTACAATACCGCTTAAATAGACCTCTAAATCTGGGTAGGTTGTATGAATATAGCTTTCCAGTTCACGAATTGATTTTACAATTTCGGGGACTTCTTTAGTCACATCTATTTCAGGCTGCTCAACACTAATATTAATATTGGTGACGTGCCCCGTTTCAGAGATTAACCGGTGAAGCATTAATGGCTCATGCAAGGCAATTTCTCGAACTTCTGCTATGGTTGCTGGTGTGAGTGCCGCAGGTTCTTCTACTAAATCCCTTACCGTTAGGTCATCTCCACTAGCAAAGGTATGTTGAAAGTTGGTAATGGAGTCCACGCGTATCGAGTAGGGGGTTTGCCAGGCACGCTCGGTAATGTCAGCAATGGCTGTTAGCGTCTTTTTTGTAAAAACATTGCCATCTTTAGGGGCAATCACCATCATTACACTGTCATTTTTCGAATACGTGTCTTGAAGGTTTTCGAAGGCGACCAGCTGAGGGTTGTCGCCATCAAAAAAGATACGGTAATCATTATCAAATTTCAGTAAACGTGTACCACTTGCTAAAGCTAATACGACGACAACAGAAAGTAGAATGGCTAACCAACGGTTTTGTAATAACCAGTCTGCATATCTTTCATTGAGGTTCGGCTTAGTATTCATGTTCATCCTTTACTGATCTTTTAAACTTCATTTAATGCTCGCTTGATACCCAGTTATCAGGGCGTGAGGTATTTAGAATATTGATTAATCCACTACCACAATCCATTAACAGGGACATGTCTTGTGCGTTTTTTGCCATAGCGATACAGCCTTCCAAAGTAGCGATAAACACCACGGAAAACTGTTTGGCATTCAAATCTTTCTTCACATAGCCGTTTGCTTTGCCTTGTTCTAAACTACCTGCAATGGCTTGTCGCCATGTGCTATAGATTTTTTCTAAACGAAGCCGAAACTCCTCATCAATCGAAGACATTTCTTGTGATAAATTACTCATCGGACAACCGAGTTCTATATCTTCCATCGACATTTGATCGCCAGCAGCCAAGATGATTTGCTGAAGCGCATTAATGGGATCGTCCTCACCGATAAGAGGATTGACCCACATATCCATGACCATCTGATGGATGATTTCGTCAACAACGGCATAGCCCAGTGCGTTTTTATTAGGGAAGTGATGATAGAGAGCGCCTTTGGAGAGTCCGGTGCTTTTTAAGATGTTTTGAATGCTGGCCGCATGAAAACCCACACGATGAATTTCAGCAAAAGCTGCAACAAGAATTTTCTCGCGGGTTGTTTCTGAAGCTGTGTTCTCAGATTGCCGGCCGCACGTGAAACTCAGAAAATGCCACCACGGTTCGTCTTTGAGTGTTTCAGGAATCATCGATTAAGCATACATCCATACCGGTCGGTATGCAATCCTACTAAAACTGGTAGTTACTATTTGTGCTACACGCGTATTTTCATTCTCACGTTTATCCACTTCATAGAGACTGCAACTCTAAGGTGCTTTCGTTGCGGGTGACGACTGCATGGATACAGGAGGT
>CAZDMX010000204.1:0-4830 GCA_964506085.1 uncultured Thiothrix sp.
TTATGTATACCTTAAAATTATCAACCGGCAGCAAGGTATTGTCATTATTCCCGAGTCACCAGGATCATGCTATTGGTGATCTTGTTGGTGTCCGTATCGCGGCAGATCATTTGGTCGCATTTAATTATGCTTAGGTGCTAAGAACTAATATGAAGCGTACTGACATTGACGGACAGTTGACACAGCGACACCATACACGACATCCTTTTTCGCCTCAGAAAACACCTTCAAATGACTGCTTGGCAAAAATCGCGATAGATGAAACATCTATCCACTTCCACAGCACTAACAAAAAAACAGAATCGATGATGGGTGCACCTGATCGCTTCTTGAACTCTGAACGTTGGATGAGGCAACTGAAACTTAAACCTTTTCACACACTTGCAAAAACGTCGTCAACACATTGCCCTGGATGTTTCAGCACATCGTCAATCAAGCTTGGAAATAATGAGTCTTCGTGTCATTATTCATACTGGCTTACCAGTTAGTTTTGATGTCCGGCGTTGAACACCTACATTATAACCTTCCGTGAGGCCTATTTTGTTTATCTATCAAGTTAGCTACGTTATATTTATGCTTGGTTTTGAACACCGAAACTTGAGTTAAATGCTATAATTAGGAAACTATTGCAAACAAATTTATGCGGTTGTTTAAATGTGCCCATAACGAAAGAGTATCCATTGTATACGACGCGATACTTTGGATTTGATGTGCCGTTTAGCGGTGGAGGGTACTTTCGGCTGTTGCCTCTGAGACTGACTTGCGCCTGCTTCGACAAAGAGCCGCAGTCTTCAGTATTTTACATCCATCCGCGCGATCTTTATCCGGATTTACCTCAAATACCTGGTCTTGGAAGGCTTGGAAACTTCAAGGTTAGAATTGGGCTTAGATCGGCTCAAAATTCTCTCAGTTACTTGAGGCTGTATCGTTTGCACCGCTGCTTGCTACGTATGGCAAAGACCCGTTCCCCCGAGGAGAATAGCTGGTCGGTTCGTGCGAGCTAGTCAAGAAAGAGGGTATTATGCGAATAGTAATCATCACGTCCACTGAACCATTCTACTTGGCATCCACCCTTCGTTATTTCCTTGAGAAAAAACCCGCCAATGTGAATCTGGCGGCCTGTATCATAGCCAGGGGTCCTACTAGCCAGCTTAAAAAGAACATTTTTCGCAAAGGGTGGGAGACTTGGAGCACTTTTGGTTTTGGTTTCTTTCTGCATTACGCCAAACGGTTTATTGCCACGAAAGCTGGCTTATTGGAGAAAGCCACAGATGTGCTTGCTTCATATGACATTCCTCTTGTGCATCTTCAGAATGCCGTTAATTCTGAAGAGTCTGTGACAACAATACGCAGCTTCGAACCAGACTTGCTGGTTTCAATAGTAGCAGGGGAGATCTTTCGTCAGCCAATACTGAAGTTGGCACCCAAGGGATGTATCAATCTCCATACTTCGCTCCTGCCTAAATACAGAGGCATTATGCCAACGTTCTGGGTTCTCAAAAACGGTGAAAAGCAAACCGGGGTGTCAGTCTTTTTCATTGATGAGGGTATAGATGATGGGCCGATTATCGTTCAAAAACCTATGGATATACCGGCCGGAATGACTCAAGCAGAGTTAATTCGTAAATCGAAGAGGCTGGGGATGGATGCTATCATCGAAGCTCTTGAGCTTATTGAGACTGATAACGTGAATTTGATCGAAAATAATGACGCTGAGAGCAGCTATTTTAGTTCCCCCACCAGACAAGACGTGCGTGAATATCTTGCATCGGGTGCACGCTTTTATTGATATTGAAGAAGGCTCCTCAGCAAAATCTGTGGGTAGAGTTATCTGAAAAAGCGGCCGAGGCTTTTTACCAAAAAAACCAGTTGACGCCCGATATAAAACAATTTGACCATCTTGAGCGATGGCGTTGTGGCAATATCACTATCTACCACGGTGATTTCTTTGATTTAATCCCTGAGTTGTTTGAGCCATGTCGATACTGTCTACGATAGGGCGGCCTTGGTGGCTTTACCCAACAAGGAGATGCGAAGTGATTATTGCAAGCACCTCGGGAGTATTTAGGCTCAGAGTAAAAACTATTTATGAGTCTGTAAATATTTCTGTGTAACTGCCAGGTTTATATGTAGTCGACCAATCGGTCTTCAAATTCGATCAGCGCGAAGCCTGCCCCTGGGGTATAAATCGATTCAATGCGGATTTCCAATTTTGGATCGGCATGGCTCATCTTTTTGGATGCCGCCTGTATTACCAGGCAAATGACTTTCTTTGCAGAATCATCCGTTGGAAACAGTTTTCGTTTCTTGATTGCCTTTCGGATCACACTGTTGAGCGATTAGATTAGAAACACCACAGCGACGAAATCAACTTGATTTTAAGGCGTTCAGTCCAACACTGCGAAGGCAAAAAAACGAATTGAAACACTCTGCTTACAGTTGTGTGACCAGTGTATGGTTAGGCGCAATTACGCTAAATCGTTTAGCGGATTTGCAGCACGCATTGTCTCGAAAATAGCCGCCTTAACGATAACCCAATGGGTTAATAAACGAAACGGCAATAACATTAACAACTTGAAAATCGTGGTTGCCTAAATGCACCACGGGTTTAGGTAACATTAAAGTTATTCTCTGATGCTACCGATAGCCATAGATATGCCTGGAGGAATATATGCCGAGACCTTTACACGAGATGACAATGGCCAAATCATACGAAATCTCATTAAAGAACTTCCGGCCGGGGAACGATATAGGATTTACGGTATAGGATTTATTAGGTAATTTCTATATCATGTATTGACAACCAAATTACCACGAGATTGTACTTCAGTGTTGTGGTGTAGCGAAAAGACTCAAATGCTCAAAAAACGAAAATGAGTGCCTCTGTAAGTTATTTACTTGCCTTTTTCTCGACAGTAATGCTCATAGTCGCCTTGACACCGGTGGCACACCGGGTAGGCCTGGTCGACCGCCCCACTGCAAGGAAAAAGCACAAAGCAGACACTCCCCTGATTGGCGGTCTCGCCATCTATATGGCTGTAGTCATCAGCTTCATCACGCTCGACTACAAGTTCTCTGAATTTGCCAGCTTTTTCATTCCTTCCATCCTCATCATAAGCGTCTGCCTATGGGATGACCTGTATGATCTCTCCTACATTATACGCCTGGCGACCCAAGTGATCGCCGTGCTGTTAATGGGCATACTAGGAGGTGTGATTGAGAATATTGGCATCCTGACATTGGATGACTCTTACCTCTACCTGGGCTTACTGGCGATACCATTCACGCTTTTCTTTTCTGTCGGGCTCATCAATGCATTCAATATGTGTGACGGTATCGATGGACTGGCAGGTATGCTGGCCCTTGTCACCTTGACGGGTTTCAGCGTCGTCAGCATAAATACAGGGCGCACAGAAGAGCTGCAGCTTATCCTGATTCTGATGAGCGCTATCATAGCCTTCCTGGTCTTCAATTTCAGAACCCCCTGGCGTAAACGTAGCATGATCTTCCTAGGCGACGTAGGCAGCATGTTCATCGGCTTTGCCATGCTGTGGCTTGCTATACAGTTAACCCAGGGAGAAGGAAGGGCCCTGGCTCCTATTACCACCATGTGGTTTCTTGCTTTCCCCCTGTTTGACTCTCTGAGCATCATCTTGCGACGTCTCGTGCGCAGGCGCTCGCCTTTCTCCCCGGACAGGGAGCACTTTCACCATGTCCTGCTGCTGGCTGGCTTCACCGTCAACCAGTCGGTCGGCATCATTATTCTGCTGGCAACCCTTGGCGTGGCCTTCGGTTTGATAGGAGAAGCGCTCGGCATCCATGAATTGGTCATGCTGTTCCTGTTTGTGTCCTCGTTTGGACTCTACTACTGGGGCATGATGCGCGCATGGAAAGTCATGCGTTTCCTCAATCGCTCCATTTGCAGAAGAGTTGGAATTGATCGGCGCAGGAATCGTGACCGCCGCTCCAATACTCAAGCACAGTGGTCAGGTATGGAATGTCGGAAGGTAGAACGCCGCATCAGCAACAAGCGAGTACAGCAGAATGTATCTCACGATAGCAGTGATATTGGAAAGATCACGAAACAGAGTAAACCCCCTCCTACTTGAGTAACTAGTCGGCCCTGAACGAGTCATAAGCAATTGTGAGATATTATTCTTCACATGGCGCGACTCTTGCCAATAGCAGGTATTGGCAAGAGTCGCAGCGCCGTGATAGGCGACTTCAGCCGCAAGATAGCGCCACATGATTAATCAGAGATTTCTTGATTTAGCTCATACCTTATAGGTCAATATGAGGTACATGCTGCCATTCCGTTTTCTTCAAAGCCGTGTCGAGATCACAACATTCTGCGTCATCTAGCAGCTTCCCCAGTTTGGCAAAAGAAGATTTCAGCCCCACACAGGATTTGAACTGCCTCATCATCGTCAGATCTGGGATTCTCGGCTGATCAGGATCAAAATCCCTGGGATGAAAATATGTCATCGTGTAATTTTCCTTCTTAACAAAATAGGAAATCAGCGGCCATGGCATCAAACGAAAATATCCGCCGCCTGAGACCACCATTCGCCTGAACCCGACCTTTACATAGGACATGGGGAATACCTTAAGATGATAACTTTCTCGTTCAAGAATAAACGGCCCAGACACATCTAACCCCGGAAAGCCTCCATGACCATGTGCCATGGGGAAAACTGAACAATCTATTGTAATCCCAAGCTCGTGCAAGACATCGAAAGCCCACGGTGTTTCCTTGGTAATCGAAAAACCAGGCGCGCGATAGGAGCGAACAACTTTTCCTGATAAATCCTCCAACAACAACATCGATTG